>JAPPIB010000001.1 GCA_028820695.1 Acidiferrobacterales bacterium
CAGGCATGAGACGGTCAGACATTCGGTTGGTGAGTATGTCAGGGGTCAGGCGCATACCAATGGCACCGAATCGTTCTGGTCCTGTCTGAAGCGCGGCTACTACGGCGTGTATCACAAAATGAGCCCCAAGCACCTGCAGAAGTATGTGGACGAGTTCAGCGCCCGACAGAATGTTCGTGAATTGGACACCAAGGTCCAGATCGACACCACCATCTGCGGTCTGTTCGGCAAACGGCTGAAATACACTGATCTGGTCGATGGAACAATGGCCGGATTCACTGACCGGCATTGAACCGTGTCAAAGCAGTCTCGAAAGCCGGCTCCGCAAGGCGATGTCCCGCCCATGACCGACTTCGAATTCGACGATGTCGTATCCATTCTGATGGGTGTGAAGCCGAAATCCATGCAGAACGCCGACAGGCAGAAATATTCCAGGAAATCGAAAAAATCGGATTGAGTTTACACCTGTCAACTATAAACGATTATTCCCTTTACTTTCGTGTCAGGTCGCTGTGGATGGATCGCATCATCGACGGACTGCCTTGCGGACTGCCCGTCCGATTTCCACCGGTGATTCGATCAGGGTGACGTCGGCATCCCTGAGCATCTCAATTTTCCGCTCCGCGCCACCGAGCCCGGCTGAAATGATCGCGCCTGAATGACCCATTCGCCGATCTGGCGGAGCATGCCGACCTGCAATATACCCCAGTACGGGTTTCGGATAGCTGGTTGACGAAAGATATTTTGCCGCGTCCTCTTCCGCTGCACCACCAATCTCACCGATCAGGAGCACCGCATCCGTTTCTGAGTCGTCACAGAACAGTTCCAGACAATCGGTGAATGCCATGCCCTGGATCACATCGGCACCGATTCCGACACAGGTTGACTGACCCAGACCATCGTTACACAGCTGTGCGACCGCTTCATAGAACAACGTTCCCGATCTCGATACCACGCCGATCCGACCCGGTTCGTAGATCGATGTGGGAATGATACCGATATTGCACTTGCCCGGTGCGATGATCCCCGGACAATTCGGGCCGATCATTCTCGAATTGGATTCCGACAACCTTTCCTTGATCCTGAGCATATCAAGCATCGGTATTCCTTCAGTAATGCAGACGATCAGTTCGATGCCGGCATCGATTGCCTCGATGACCGCAGTTTTTGCAGCGTGTGGAGGAACAAACAGGACCGATGCTGTAGCTCCGGTCGATTCCCTGGCTTCGCTGACTGTGTCGAATACAGGCAGGTTGAGGTGCTTTTGCCCTCCTCTCCCCGGCACGACACCTCCAACCATCGCGGTCCCATATTCGATTGCGCGGTGGGAGAAGAAACTTCCCCTGTAGCCGGTTATGCCCTGGCACAGCACGCGAGTGTTCGATTCAACCAGTATGCTCACAATTTCAACTCAGCGTACTTTTTTCAACAATTCAATGGCATCATTCATCGTATTCGCCATCTGGAATGGTATTTTCGAATTCCGGAGCAACGTCAGGCCATGCTCTCTTTTCGTTCCGGCAAAACGCACTATGATCGGCTTTCTGATTCTGACTTTGGCATTTGCGGTAATCAGTCCCTCCGCCACAGTATCACAGTGAGTCAGTCCGCCACCGACGACGTTTACAAACAGTGCCCCGACGGAGTCGTCCTGGACAACTGTCTCGCAGGCATCCGATACGTCCGAGCGGGAGGCAATCGGTGGAAGATCCAGGAAGTTGGCCGGCTCCATGCCGTTCAGCTTCAGAAGATCCATGGTTGCCAGCGCCAGGCCGGCACCACCGACCAAAAGTCCGATGTTTCCTGTAAGCCTGACATAGTTGTACCCGCTTTGCGCCCTGATGCGTCGATCGGATTCCTGGTTGAGGTCAAGGATTTCAGCGAATTCCTCATGCCGGTAGAGCGCATTGTCATCCAATTCCATCTTGACATCGAGACTGATGAGACCGTCTCCAACAACTGCCAGCGGGTTCAACTCTATGGAAAGTGCATCCAGATCGACCATCGCCTGATGCATTTGTCGGCAAAGAGCGGCAAATTCCGATGCAAGCGGTCCTTCCAGATTCATTTCATTCGCGAGCCCGGCCAGTGCGGCTGCTCCGGGCGGCTCATTGACAGATACGGCAAGTCGGTGTACCGACTGTGACGAATCATCCAATGCGGTCTCGATTCCACTACCGCCCGACGCGGCGGCCAAAATGATGAGTTCCCGTCGATAACGATCAAGCAGCAACGCGAGATACATCTCCCGGTCGGCATCGCAACCCTGTTCAACATAGACTGATCTGACGGACATTCCAGCCGCCCCGGTCTGAGGCGTCACCAATCGGTGCCCGAGCAACGTCCGGGCCAGTGTGCCAACCTCCGGCTGGGTACGGGCAACCTTGATACCGCCAAAGCGACCCCGGTCACCCGCCAGGATCTGTGCCTTCACCACCCAGTAGTCGGCATCAATCCGTGCTGCCGCGTCCTGAGCTTCGTCGGCGCAATAGGCGACTTCTCCAGAGGGAAAGGCAAAGCCGTATCGACTCAGCAGGTTTTTCGCTTGATATTCATGGACGAACATTGGCTTGCATTCGTTTCAGATTCATCACAATAGACTCAACCTCATTTTACCTGAACTGATTTGATGTGGCACTGACTTTGGGCAGTCGTTGCCGGGCCGGGTGTCGGCAATTGAGTTGTCACGTGTCCGGTCGAATCGTTATATATTCAGATTGCCTTTGCAGTGAGCTTGAGAATTTCCAATGGCGGGACTACCCAAAAACCTGATCTATGCAATTGCACCTCGACTGGTCCTGAATTTCGCAGCGATGGCATTTGTCGGTGTCACTGCGTTTTTCTGCTGGCAAACGGATGCCTGGCAAAATCTCTTCAATCTGAGAGGTTTCGTATTCCTGGTCTGCGGGCTGATCGTCGCCGGGGGAATCATCGGCGCTGTTCCAGCCCGTTTGCATCGCGCTCTGGCGAGAGTCATTGTCTCGCGCAGTGACGGTGAGCTGGGCACGACCGGTGCCGCAATCATACGTTGGACCGGAACGATTGTACTGCTCGGACAGTTGTTGCTGGTCTATTACCTGACCGCGTGGGCATTCGAATTGTGGATTGCGACGCCACCGGCATAGTCACTCATCATCGGTCAGCCGTTCGGTATCCGGATAGACACTGACCAGCGGAACCTTACCCGCCTGTAATTCGTTCTGAAGCGAAGTCCAGTAATCGACACTCAGCAGCGACACATGTTCTTGGGCAAAGCGTCGACGCAGGTCGCGATGGGGCAGACACAGCCCGACAACTATCTCTTCGGGCAAAAAGACCACGCCGTCTTCAAAATACCAATCCGGAATGTCCTCTTCGCCATCGAATCGATCGACGTTGGTACGGATCTTGACATCGGTCAGCGACTCCAATGCGTCGTAATCGTACAGATACACCTTCAGGTAAGAAGATACACCGTAGTTGCGCGCATCCAGATCTCGATTGAAAATGTTCGCCGCCGCGTTGTTCTTGATACAGTAGCCAAGATTGCTGATCGCGATCCCGGCCTGATGGGGTGTCGCATCCTGAAGATACAGCGGCAGCGGTGTGAGACGCCGCTGGACTACCAGGTAACGGAAAATCAGTGCGCCATTTTCGCAACGAACGCTGTCTTTGGCAAAATTCAGCATCAAGTCGCGCAATTCCTCATCAAACCACGACGAATCCAATCGGAGATTGTAGTAAATGATATTGTCAAGCATGCTGTCGGTACGATTGATGACATGCACCTTGCTGTACTTCTCGAGCACGGATTCGACACCACCGAACTGCCCCCATTTGTAGTCGCCAGTCGGCTCATCCCGCAATACCTTCAGTATGTAGGCGGATTGTGGCATGCAAAATCCGATTGCGACCGTCCCCGGTTTTCCGGGTGCGACGCGCATGGGCTCCCCATGAGTCTCGAACTCACTTTCCAGTTCATTCATGACCGCAACCTTGCCCAGATGGTTATAGCCTACGGTCGAGTAGTGCAATCCCAATGGACGCATCGGCATGATGCTGCGCAGAAAGCGACTCAGTTCGTGATAATGAAAGTTGGTGACATGGAAGTTCGCCAGTGTGGAACTGAACATATTGTGTGCATAGGTCACGCTGGTGATCAGCGCATCAGCATAAATTCCATTTTCCCCATTCAGCAACGCAATGATGAAAGGACGGTAACGTTCGCGGTCGAATGTCACGCGGCCGACCAGATAGGCACCGCGATTACGAAAAAATCCCGCCAGAAACATTTCGATCGTCGCCGGGCCTTTCGCGAGACGCGATTCGAGACCAAGATTTCGATTGGTTCGCTGGACTATACGTCTGGCATCCCGATCGATATCCTCAAACGGCACCTCAAAATTCACGGTCAGAAGCATTTTCCTGACGTGCTCCTCAGTCAGTGAATCGCCAATCTCATATCTGACCAATTGATCTGCCATCACCTCATCGGTTTCATATTTACTGCGGTAGATGGCATAGTCATCAACCCGCCACTCCCCGTGGTATAGCTTGCGCCGGATCGAATGCAGATAGGCGACTGACAGGTCTGCGGCGTATTCGCCTTCGACCAATTGACGGTATCTTTTCTCAACCTCGTCCCAGTACGCCACGTCACCCGTCAGTTCGGGAAATTCCTTTCTCACATAGTTGCTGAATTCCCGGATGCTGGTGCTGTATAGCCGCAGCCGCCGACTGCTCAACCGGAGTGAACGTGCGTGGTCGCGGTTTTCGAACGCCTGCTTTGAGAGTTGCGGAATCTCCTTGAACTGACGATAGAAGTCCCGAAATTCCTCCAATACGAGATCGGCGACGCGATCAAGCTTTGATTGCGAATCGCCGAGTGGCGAACTGTCCTTTTTCTGAAGGTCGATATATTGCAACGTCAATCGCCGGCGAGAACGCTCAATCTCAGTCAGGTAATAATGCGCAAGTCTGCACGGCGGTCGCAACATTGCCAGTTGCTGCAACAACTCACACCGGGCAATGGTGTCTGAAAACTCGGCCTGCGGCTCACTCAGCTCCCCAAGATCTCTCCCGCTTTGAGCTGGACCTGTGCAGCCCATTGAGCAGCCGGAAGTTTTCCGCCGTCTGCGCGAACTCGGCCAACCTGAATCGATCCCCCGTTCGCAGCAACCTCAAACCCCTCGTCATCAACAGCGATGACCTGACCGGCGGTGCCGACACCGTCTGAGCACGCGCTGTCGTAGATTTTCAGCACAATACCCTTGTGAGTCGTCCATGCTCCGGGCTGTGGATCGGCGGCGCGGATGATGTTGTATATCGTTGACACCGGTTCAGTCCAATCCAGCTCGGACTGGTCGCTGCCGAACCAGGATTCGTAGGATCCGTCTTCAAGATTCTGTGCGATTCGCGGTGCCGTACCATTTCGGACAAGATCGAGAGATTCGATCATCGCGTCGACACCCATGGGAAAGAGTTTCTTGAAGTAAATGTCCCCCAATGTCTCATCGGGTCCGATGTCACAGGTCTTTTGCATCAGAATAGGACCTTCATCCAATCCGTCGTCAGGCCAGAATATGGTCAGACCGGTACGGGTCGCGCCCATTGCAATAGGCCAATTGATTGATGACGGTCCCCGATGCATAGGCAGCAATGAGGGATGATATTGGAAGGAACCGAATTTTGGCACATTCAGGACGGTCGACGGTACAAAAAGCAACACGTAGGCCATCATGCAGACATCAGCTTCGAATGACCTCATCAATTCAATAGCCTCGTCGGTTTTCCATGATGCTGGCTGGTGCACCGGAATGTCTCGTTCCAGCGCCAGCTGTTTCAGCACGTCCACGGGCCGGCCTTCCTTGTCCGGTGCTGTGCAGACGGCGACAACATCCTCACCGCGCTCAAGCAGTTTCTCCAATACCGCCTGACCGAAGGCTTGCTGTCCATGTACAACAATTCTCATACTGTGTTCTCCATTTCTACTCGATCCAACTGACCTCAGCTCGGGCTTTGCGTGCGGCGCGACCGGTCAGACAACACCGGCTTCACGCATACCGCCAATTTCAGCATCGGAGTAACCCAGTTCTGACAAAACCTCGTCACTGTGCTCACCGAGCAGCGGCGAGCGGACCACTTCGGCAGGAGACTCGGACAGCTTGACCGGACAGCCGACCGACAAATACTTGCCTCGTTGCGGATGATCGACTTCAACAACTGTGCCGGTCTTGCGCAATGAAGGCTCTTGTGACAACTCCTTCATTGACAGAATCGGACCCACAGGAATATCCAGCGGGTTGCAGATTTCCATGACCTCAAACTTGGTTTTTGTCATGGTCCACTGCTCGATCGTATCGAAAATCTCATTGAGCTTGGGCAGGCGTGCATCCGGAGTTGCATAGTTCGGGTCCTGTTTCCATTCAGGCTTGTCGATCACGTCGCAGATCCGCTGCCACACCGCAGCCTGGGTAATAAAGTATGTATAGGCATCGGGGTCGGTTTCCCAACCCTTGCACTTCAGAATGCGACCAGGCTGTCCGCCGCCGGAATCGTTGCCTGAACGCGGAGTGGCGCCACCGAAGGGTACGCCCTCACCATATTGTGAATACTCTTTCAGCGGTCCGGCTGCCAGGCGTTGCTGATCGCGCAGTTTTACGCGGCACAGATTCAGGACGCCATCCTGCATTGCCGCCAAAACCCTCTGACCGCGCCCGGTTTTCTCACGGTGAAATAGTGCTGTCACAATACCCAGCGCCAAATGCAATCCGGTACCGGAATCACCAACCTGCGAGCCGGTCACCAAGGGCAGACCATCCCGAAATCCGGTCGTGGAGGCTGAACCGCCAGCACACTGGGCAACATTTTCATAAACCTTGCAGTTCTCATACGGCCCGGGGCCGAAACCCTTGACCGACGCCATGATCATACGGGGATTGATTTCCCTGACCCTGTCCCAGCCAAATCCCATTCTATCCAACGCGCCGGGCGCGAAATTTTCCACCAGAACATCACAATCCCGGATTAATCGCTCCAATACTTCCTTACCCTGTTCTGTCTTGGTATTCAGTGTGACCGAACGTTTGTTGTGATTGAGCATGGTGAAATACAGCGAATCAGCCCCCGGCACATCCACCAATTGCTTCCTCGTGGCGTCGCCGACGCCAGGGCGTTCAATTTTGATCACATCCGCACCGAACCAAGCCAAAAGTTGGGTACATGTCGGGCCGGACTGAACATGGGTAAAATCAAGAATTTTTACACCTTCAAGCGCCTTCATGTCTAACACTCCAAATCAGAAAGTTATTGATATTACTTATACATAGTTTGCGCTTTTGTGCCTGGCGCATATTCGTTCGGATCGACCCAAACGTTGACGACCGCACACTTGCCGGTACGGGCGATGGCCTCGCGCGCCCGTTGCAGCGCGGGTTGAATCTGCGCCGCTTCATGAACTTCCTCGCCGTAACCACCGATCATCTCGGCGAACTTGCTGAAAGGTACATCACCCAGTTTATTGCCCACATCTCCCCGCTCCATGCCATATTTCGTAATCTGCCCGTAGCGAATCTGGTTCATGGCTGAGTTGTTGCCGACGATCGCCAGATAAGGCGCTCCGAACCGTTGGGATGTTTCCATGTCAAACGCAGTCATGCCGAACGAACCGTCACCATAAAGACAGACAACCTCCTTGTCGGGATGGGCGAGTTTTGCCGCCATTGAGAATCCAGTGCCCACACCGAGTGAACCGAGCGCTCCGGGATCCATCCACTGACCGGGTCTGCGCGGGCGCACAGCCTGTGCCGATATCGTTACGATATCGCCACCGTCACCAACATAGATTGAGTCGTCTCCCAGGAACTGATTGATTTCGTATGCCAGCCGATAGGGATGAATCGGATTGCGGTCGGTCATAAACATCGGCATCAGTTTAGCCAGCTTCTTGGCCTCAATCTGTCTGAGATGCTTCATCCATGCCTGACGCTTGCGGCGTGCGCCATGGTCAATTCTTCCACTCGCGGCCTGTGCAACAGCTTTAAGAATGTTCCCCGGATCTCCGGCGATTCCCAAATCGATGTCGCGGTTCTTGCCGACAGTGGCATAACTCTGGTCGATCTGTACCAGAGTCAGGTCAGTCGAAATGCGCTTGCCGTATCCCATACGGAAGTCAAACGGTGTACCGACGATGATGATTACGTCCGCGTCGGAGAACGCATCGCGTCGCGTGCGGTCAAAGTGATGAGGATCGTCTTCGGGGAGCATTCCGCGACTGGCACCGTTCATGTACGCGGGAATGTCCAATGCACGAACGAATTCGATCGCCTGCTCATGCCCCTGCGAGGCCCAGACCTGCTGACCGAACAACACTGCAGGACGTTCAGAATTGACCAGGATGTCCGCCAGTTTTTCGATGTCAGCAGGATCACCGACTGACATGACCGATGCGCGGTAATGTCCCGGTTTCGGAATGACGGCCTTTTCGATTGGAATCTCAGCATCAAGAATGTCACGTGGAATTTCCAGATACGAAGGACCGTAAGCACCATTGAAGCACTCGCGTGCTGCCATGCAAACCATGTCGGCTACCCGTTCTGTCGAATACACGCCAGACGCGAATTTGGTGATGGGGGTCATCATGTCCACATGAGGAAGATCCTGCAAAGATCCCATTTTGTGCTGTGTCAGGGAACTTTGTCCACCGATATGCAGAATCGGACTTTCTGACCTGAATGCGGTCGCAATGCCGGTTACCGCGTTCGTACACCCGGGACCGGCAGTGGTTACGACACAGCCGAGCTTGCCGGTCTGGCGCGCGTAGCCATCTGCGGCGTGAGCCGCAGTCTGCTCGTGCCGTACATCCACGATGCGGATGCCTTCGTCGATGCATCCATCGTAAATGTCGATGATGTGGCCGCCGCACAAAGTGAAAATGGTGTCCACACCCTCGGCTGCCAAAGCTTTGGCAGCCAGATGCCCGCCGGATATGACGTGTCCACTCTTGTCCTTCCGGGCCAGAGTGTCGGTCGCAGTATCTCTTGTATGATCATTCATGGTCCAATTCTCTCAATTCTCACCTAATTTGTCCTTCCGGCTGATGGATTGACTCGGGTCAATCGGTCAGTTCCCTCCGAAACCGGAACTTCTGTAGTTCGTTGGCATAAGTGTCTGTTCGGTATACCAAACCGTTGCTCATGACGATGGCGAATTCCTGCTCCCTTTGCGAGATCTCCTGCACAGCCAAGCCGACCGGGCGCTAACCCTGCCCCGTACCCATTCCTGTGCTGGTGCGCCGGCGATTCCTGAACTTCTGAAACAGGGGATAGCAGATCAGTGCGATCGCAATGGCGATACAGACCGCGGAGATCGGACGCTCAAAGAAAATTGTGACATCCCCATGCGAGCCGATCAGGGACTGTCGCAGCGAGCGTTCGGCCAAGGGTCCCAGCACGATTGCAAGGACCGCCGGTGCAACCGGATAATTCAGCTTGCGAAGCAGATAACCCACCACACCGAAAACCAGCATCAGCCATACGTCGTGCATCGTCTGAGTCGGCGCGTAGCCGCCAACCACGCACAGAATATAGATGACCGGCGCGAGGATGCTGAACGGCAGGGTCAGTATCTTGACGAATAATGGTATGAACGCCAGATTGATCAGCAATGTGGCGAAATTCGCGATATACAGCGAGCCGATGAGTCCCCAGACGAATTCCGGGTTTTCAGTAAACAGCAAGGGTCCCGGCCGCAACCCCCAGATAATCATGCCACCGAGCAGGATCGCAGTTGTCGGAGAGCCCGGAATTCCCAGTGTGATCATCGGCAGCATGGAGCCTGTCGAGGCGGCATTGTTGGCAGCTTCGGGGGCCGCGACGCCCGATATATTGCCCTTGCCGAAAGTGTCAGGTTCCTTGCTGAACGTCTTGGCGAGACCGTAGGACATCAAGGATGCCGGGGTCGCGCCTGCCGCGGGCAGGGTTCCTACGAAATAACCCAGGGCGGACCCCAGTGTCGTCGTCTTGATGTAGTTCGAGATGTCCTTGAAATTGTGCTTCATCCGCTGCCAGGAAATGGTGACCTTGTGCACCATTACTTCGCCCTTGGTGGACTCAAGCGTCCAGAGCATCTCTCCAATTCCGTAGATGCCGATCGCCAATACGAGGAAATTGATTCCATGCAGGAATCCGTCAATATTGCCGAAGATCAGCCTGGGCTGGCCCGAAATGATGTCCAGTCCGACCGAGGCCATGACCAGTCCGATCAGGATAGAGAAAATGGTTTTCGGTATATCGTCACCGCCAAGACCGATGAAAGTCGCAAACGCCAATACCATGAGAGCGAATTCTTCGGCCGGGCCGAATCTCAGGGCGAATGAAGCAAGCGGCGGAGCAAATGCGGTAAACAGCACCACCGAGATCGTGCCGCCGACAAACGACGCGACCGCAGCCGCGGTCAATGCCCGGTCCGCATGTCCTGCCTGCGCCAGGGGTCTTCCGTCGAACACCGTCGCAACAGCCGTGGACGCACCTGGAATACCCAAAGTGATTGAACTGATCGCGCCGCCGTACATCGCACCATAGTAGATTGCGGCGAGAAAAATAATCGCAGCCGTCGGAGGCACCAGAAACGTAATCGGCAACAGAATCGCCACCCCATTGACCGATCCGAGCCCCGGCATCGCACCGATCAGAAGACCCAGTGTGCAGCCGACAATGATCATTGTCAGGTTCAGGGGCTGCAACGCGTCCGCCAGGCCGCCCATCAGATGCAGGATGATTTCTTCCATTGCGAGATCAGGTGACTATTTGACAGGGGCTGGCCGATTCTGTTCCTTACCGGCTATCCAGTAAGCGCTTCGGTCTGCGTTGTCAGCTGAATTAAAGACTGCCATTGCAAAAATTACGAATACATGAGATCGTAAATCGGGTAGAACAACGGTTCTGAAATCGACTTCGGAAGCGGTATCTTCAAGGCCCATTCGAACAGACAGAATATGAACACGGGCACCACGATCATCATGGTGACCGTCACCAGCCAGGAATGCCGTCCGACAAACTTCAGATAGAACAGAAGAAACAGGAACAATGCGGCATAGATGCCAAGCAGATGTGTCACAGCCAATAAAAATACGATCGACCCGGACGATATGCCGACCAGCAATGCAGTCTCTCGGGTCATGTACAGGTCGTAGTTTGTGGACTCGGGGGTTACCTTGCGAAACCACCGGACAATCGTCGCCAAACATGCGAGCAGCATGCCTGCCGATAGCCAGAACGGCCAGGCGCCTGAACCCGGTCCGCGTTCAGGTACCCAGAGGATACGCAGTTCAGCGCTCTTGATCATCAGGCCGATGGAGCACAGTGCCAGCAATATGGCGAACAGAAGTTCCGCGGTGCGAACTGTCATGGCCTTCTATCCTCTCTGATTCGTTTTCTTATAGGCCCGCAACTGCTTGAGGAAGGTGTGAGTACTTGAATGCAGCCGACTCAAACCGCAAGCAGTTCCTCGCAAATGACCAGACAACACGTGCCGGTGCGGGGTTGGTTCCGCACCGGTACGCATTCAGGTAAGGTATGGGAATAATTACAAATTATTCGCCTGTAATTGCAGTTGCACCGACCGTTTCAATCAGATCCTTGTGCAACGCAATCTGCTCTTGGTGGTACATGCCGAGATCGTCGCCTGCCAGCCACTGATCACACGCAAGTCCGTCATCTGTACAGAACTGCTGCCACTCTGCTGAGTCGAACAGCGCCTTGAACAGTGCGATATACCAATTCTGGGCATCGGCGGACATTCCCGGAGGACCATTGATGGATCGCTGCATGTAATACTGCATGTCGACACCAAGTTCCTTGGCTGTGGGAACATCAGGATACGCAGGAAGCCGATCTGCTGTGAACTGAACAATCGGCTTGGTTTCGCCGGCTCGGTAGAACTCGTTCTGTTCCGCCGGATTGTTCACAGTTGAGTCAACGTGATTTCCGACCAGATTCTTCGCTACGGTTCCACCGCCTGGGAAAGGAATATAGGTGACATCGTAGTCGAATTCCTTTTCCATCATCGCTGTCAGGATCGAGTCTTCCTGTCCGGAGCCGGTACCACCGACTTTCCAGGAGTTGCCGGCCGACTTGACCGCTGCAATGTAACTGTCCAGATCGGTAATGTCGTCGCGGCCGCTATTGACCCACAGTACGAAATTATCAACCGCCATGCGGCCGATCGGCGTGAAATTCGACACATCGACACCAATGTCTTTCTGAATGACCGGCGTCGTGTAGAAGCTGTTCAGAGTGACCAATATGGTATGGTCGTCGCCTTCCTTACCTTGCAGGTAACGCAGAGCTTCCGCTCCGGAGCCACCTGGCTTGTTGATTGGTATGATCGGCCGGGGAGACAGATCTTTCTGTTCGGCCAAGCCCTGCAGCAAGCGCGCAATCTGGTCTGCACCACCGCCCGCACCAGCCATGATAATCAGCTCGATGGGTTTTTTCGGCGACCAGTCAGCCACCGCTGGCGAAACCAGTCCTGCCGTTGATATGACCAACGCTGCAGCCAGCGCAACGATCATCTTGAATTTGGAAAAAATAATTGCCATAAGTCCTTTCTCCTTCTCGCCTCAATCGAGGCTTTAGATTGTTTTTGACTCACGGTATGCGAGATACCGAAAGTACGATTGTAAAACAAAGTCAATCCGCACCAAGTTATTTTTTGCGAACACGTCAACCTCACAGACCGATCGCGATCACAGCCGCATCCCGCCAGCCGGACAGCTGCCGTCACTTTACGGACGGTCCGGACAAACCTCGCGGACTGACCTGCTCGAACCCGGAAACGGTGGCAGCCGCGTGTGTTATCATTCTGCGACCAGTCGGACTTTATCATCAAAGTACAAACATCATTCCCGGGCCCGGCACCCGACACACCAGGTCCGAATGGTTTAGCACATGAACACTGAACTCGCTGAATCCCCCGACTTCAAACATCTGTTCAGCCCCCTTCAGCTGGGACACAAGACCCTCAAGCACCGACTGAACTTCGGTGCCCATACAGCCAACATGGCGGTGGACGGACTGCCGGTCGAACGTCATCATGGCTACTATCTGGAACGGGCCATCGGTGGTGCGGCCATGATCGTAGTCGAACCGGTCCCGGTTCACCAGACAGGCGTGCTTACCCGGGGCAATTTTCGCAATGCTGATGACAGCGTCATTGAACACTTCCGAAAGATCACCGACAGTTGTCACGAGTACGGCACTGTGATGATCCAGCAGCTCTATCATGTCGGTGCGCATGGAGACTGGGATAATTCATTCATGCCAAACTGGTCTCCATCCGGGCGGCCGTCCATGCACGATCACGACGGCAGTGTCACAATGTCCGATCGCCAGATCGCTGAGATCACCGAGAGTTTTGTCCAGGCTGCGCTGCGTGCCAAGAAAGCCGGATTCGATGGGTGTGAACTGATGGCGGCCTATAACGCCCTGATCGAGCAGTTTTGGTCTCCATTCACCAACCGACGCAATGACAGCTACGGCGGAAGTTTTGAAAAGAGAATGAAGTTCTCGGTCGACCTGCTGTCTCGCATGCGCGATGCGGTCGGTGCCGACTTCATCGTCGGTGTTTGCACCAGTTTCGACCCGGTCGTTTCTGAGGTGCTGCCGTTGGAAACCATGCAGGAGGTCGTGCACTATCACGACGAACGCGGTCTTTTCGATTACGTGACTGTCGGAACCGGTGGCTACTACAACTACACCATGATCATTCCTGTCGCCCTGCACGAGGATCAGCTGGGCATGCCGTTCGCGGCAAAGATTCGCCAGTGTGTCAGCCATGCCAAAGTTCAGGCCGAAAGCCATATCAGGACCCCGGAAAGTGCGAACTATGCCATTGCGTCCGGCAGTGCTGACATGGTGAGTATCGTGCGGGGACAGATCGCCGACCCACACATGGCGAACAAGGCGATGCAGAATCGGGTTGACGAAATCAGACCCTGTCTTTCGTGCAATCAGATGTGCTGGGGGCGACGCTATCGCGACTATTGGATCAGCTGTCTTGTGAACCCTTCTGCCGGTCGGGAGTTTGAGCTTGGCGGGGACCGATTCACCAAGGCCGAATCCAGTCGGAAGATTCTGGTAGTCGGCGGCGGGCCTGCGGGCTGTGAGGCGGCGCGGGTCGCCGCTGAGCGCGGACACCGCGTCACCTTGATGGAAGCCTCCGGTTATCTCGGCGGACAGTTCCGGCTCGCCGGCCTGCAGCCGCGGCGAGGTCAGATTACCGACTATCTGCAATGGATGGAACGCGAGTTGCTCCGTCTCGGGGTCGACCTGAGGTTCAATTCCCCATTATTCGCTGACGACGTAATCGCATTCAATGCCGACGCAGTCATTGTGGCGACCGGCTCGCTGCCGTCCCATACCGGTTATCAGCGAGGCCTCCCGACCCGGGATGAACTGCCGGGTGTGAATCGGGACAACGTCTGGCATGTTGAGGATGTAATGATGCGAACTGCCAGGCTGGGGCATTCGGTTGTGTTGCTCGACGATGTCGGAACCTGGAAAGCCGGCGGTACCGCATTGCATCTGGTGGAGATGGGGCATCAGCTCACAATTGTGACTCCCTATCCTACAGTCGGAAGGGAAATCACCCGAACCGGTGCCGACCTGGCCTTGCGCGAACGTCTGCGCGCCGCCGGGACCGAGTTTTTCTGCGAGTCAGCGGTATCCGAGTGGTTCGGTGACCGAGCCGCAATCATGGATCTGCTCGATGGCTCGATAACGGAAACAAGGTTTGACAGCCTGGTTCTTGCCACCGTCAATACCGCCGTAACCGATGTCGAATCAGAGCTTGGAGATCAGCAGGGGTTTGACATACATGTCATCGGGGACTGTCTGGCACCCCGACAGACTCCTGCGGCAACCTATGAGGGACGTATGATTGGTCTTAAGCTCTGAGGCTGTACGACACCGGGGAAACAGCAAAACGAACAGCACTGCCCCAGCGCGGTTTTCAAAATGGACCAGCCTGTATGGTCGGACGCGGACTCACCCAACCTGCTCAACTGACGAATTCGTGATTCAGGAAGCTGATTGAGGTGGTACCGACCGCCTATGTCTCATCCGGGAGCACGTAAACTTTCACTGGAATTGTCGCCCCCGGTCGTCGCTTCATTGTCGAGGTGAACAGTTTGTCCTGATATTCAAAGGTTACATCATAACCATCGACCCGCTGAACTTCGACTTGCCGATTGACGGTGGTACACCTGCGTTCAGTCGTTGTCCTGGTCGATTTCTGTGCGTTTTTCTTTTCTATGTCGCTGGCGATTGAGGCACCGAGAATCGCGCCGAGAATCGCGCCTTCTTTGCTGTCACCGTCCTTGTCGAGTTCCTTTCCCAATGCGCCGCCCAATACAGCACCAATCAGTTCCGGTGTATCCGAACTGGTTGACCCGCCGCCGGCGCTGACTTCCACATTTCGGCACTCTTCCACCGGTCGTTGCTCGATTACAGTGACGTAACGTTCAATAACCCTGATGACGCGGGCTTCCGCTTCCATAGATGGGATATTTTCCGAAGCGGAGACAAAGGTCGGATTTATCAGCCCGATCACTGTAGAAAAAACCGTGATAGCAATATATTTGATCTTGATCATTGCTGTTTCCCTGTATAGTGCGTATTTCCCATAATTCTGATAGTATAGTAGGTTGATTGACACAAATCCGTCCAATTCTGCTTGCGGAAAGTGTCATTTGAGATTACTTAAACCAGTGATTTTCGGCGATCAGATCAGTCGGCTCAAATGGCACAATGCTGGCCGGCGCCAGTTCGGACTTGCTTTGTGCCCAATTCACAACCATGAGCACGGAAACGCTTCTCCCGTCCGCTGATCCACGCCGGCCGGCGGCGTGTCAGGAACTCTTCAGGCGGACCATCGTCGCATTCAGGGGACGCGCTCGGAAATATTGACACTGACCTCGGACCGGTCTTTCGGACGAATGGGGCCGATTTCCCCGAAGAAGTCCCCACTGGTCGCAACAGCTGCGCCTGACTTGGATATTCTGGCGACAATCACCACCTCATCGAACGAGGACAACTTGAGGTTTTCCATCATCGCAAGGCTGTCGTCAAGGTCAACCTGCAGCGGCAGTTCGCCAACCTGACTGCGAACCACCGCCAGCGGCATCGGTGGGCCCTCGCTGGCCCTCGCGAACACGAAAAGTGTATCTTCAGCGTCACTTTCCTGCAGCACAGATGCATCGGCAGTAACACTGACACGCACTGAATAGCCTGGCGCTTCGGCATCCGAGGTCGAAGCGGATGGTTCCGCAGCCGCAATTTCGGCCTCGGCGCCAGTGATCAATCTTCTGATCTCGAGCAGAAATTCTTCGTTGGAGATCACCGACTCTGCTCTTCGCCAGTACTTAAGTGAGGCCTGATATTCACCGCGCGCGGCCGCCGCGATGCCGGCGAGCCATAGCCCGCTGCCGTGATTCGGGTCCAATCTCAGGGCATCCATGATCAGTGTTTCCGGCTCTCCGGTGAGAACACCGTCATTGGCCATGGCCAGTGCATCCGCCTCCCGCACCAGCAGGTCGGCACTGTCGCCTGAAAGTTCACGAATCTTGCGGTAAGCCGAGGCAGCCTCGGCGAATTGCTGCTGGGCGATGAAAAGCTGGGCCAAGGTCGTCCAGCCTTCAATATCGTCCGGATTGTCCGCCAGATGAGTCAGCACGCGCTGCGTCATCTGCTCGAACGAAATGGTCTCACCGTCGATATTGAGCTCGGGTTGCCCACTGTCGACGGTCTGGGTCGGTTCAGGTGTGCTGATCATGGCTGGATCACGGATCACAGCCGGTTCGCCGATCACCAGATAGAGCAGGCCGGCGGACACGGGAATCAGAATGGATGCACTGACAGCAGTCCACTGCCGAACCCGCACTCTGCGCCCCTCATCATCATCGCCTGCGTGCTCCTCAATCCCTTCAACGTCATCGAGCAGACCGCGCTCTATTTCCTTGCGGATGGATTCCGCAGCCTCAACGCTTGTCGAGTCGCCATCGCTCTCCCCGGATCCAAGCTCGTCCAGTCTCTGCCGTGCGACATCGATATTTTTTTGTCGTCGGGCGATTCGACTGCCATCGGTTGACTCGCGCAATATGACAGGTACCACAAACGCGATGGCCACGCATACGAGCGCTGCCGCGCTCAGAAAAAAAACAATGGTCATGCTTCAGCCTGTTACTCTTCGAGCATTTGCCGGGCCTGTTGCTGTTCTTCCGCGTCCAATTCCAGATTCGGCTTTTGACGAAGTCGGCGCGAATAAACAAGAAATGTCGTCACCGCGATGATGAGAATTACGACCGGGCCAAACCACAGCAGCAGCGTCGTCGTCTTCAGCGGTGGTCGATATAGGACGAATTCGCCGTACCGGTCCACCATGTAGTCGATGATGTCCTGGTCCGACTTGCCTTGACGGACCATTTCATAGGTTCGATTGCGCAGGTCCTGGGCGAGTCCGGCGTTGGAGTCGGCAAGATTCTGATTCTGGCACACCATGCAGCGCAGCTCCTCGATGAGACCTTGATACCTGTGCTCCTGTTGCGGAGAGTCAAACTCAAGCAGTACCTGCGCCGCCATGACTGCCGGCATGAAGGCAAAAAGACCCACCAGTACGATAATGCGAGTATTCAACTTGCCTGATCTCCGAAATGAGGAAGAATCTCTTGCTGGACAGTCTCGACGGATATCGGACCGATGTGCTTGTAGAGAATGATCCCGGCACCATCAATGACAAATGTCTCCGGTACCCCGTAAACGCCCCAGTCTATGGATGCCGCACCCTCGTAGTCGACCGCGGTCACTGAATATGGATTTCCCCAATCCCGCAACCACTTCCTGGCATCCTTGGCCTCGTCCTTGTAGTTCAAGCCGACGATCGGAATACCTCTTGCTGCAAGGTCGATCAGAACGGCATGCTCATCCCGGCAGGCAACGCACCAGCTGGCCCATACATTGAGGATCCAGGGCCGGCCGATCATCTGATCCGGCCCGAATGTCTCCGAGTCCGAGTAAAGTTTTGGCAGTTCGAAAGATGGCGCACTGTCACCGATCAGCTCAGACGGCACCACAGTCGAGTCCAAGAACAGTCCGCGCACAAAGAATCCCGTCACCACCAGGAATATGGCGAGCGGAACCAGGGACAACCATCGTATGGGAGATGAGCGCTTGGCCATCAAACCCCGGATGCAGCGGCAATGTTGGACTCTGCCGCGCTTCGCCTGCGTTGAACTCTGAAGCGCTGATCGGCCAATGCCAGCAGCGCGCCAAGTGACATCAGGATCGCGCCGGCCCAGATCCACCGCACGAACGGCTTCACGTGAATTCTGACGCTCCAGCTCCCCTCGTCACCTAGCGGTTCACCCAAAGAGACGTAGAGGTCCTCGAACAATCCCGGTCGGATACCGGCCTCGGTCAGGGGTTCAGGCTGAATCGGATAGAATCGTTTTTCCGGATGCAAGGTTACGATGTGTCGGCCGTCACGACTGGCCTCGACTGTGCCCATCGATGAGATGTAGTTGGCAATGGGAATCTGCCCCACACCGACAAATTTGAAGTCGACGCCACCCAACTCATAGGAATCGCCGGGAACCATTTTCAGGTCCTGTTCGGTCTCATACAGACTGACCATCGTAACTCCGACCACAAAAACCGCAATTCCGAAATGTGCAATTGACATACCCCAAATTCCCCGTGGCTGTCTCAGCAATGCGCTGATCTTGTTCGGGCGATTTCTTACGCGGTCAAGCAAACCGTATGCAGTCGATGCTGTCGTCCAAATCGCGACCGTCAGTCCGACTGCGGCCAACCACTGATAGGGGCCATCAGCAAGAAACGGCAGTCCGATACCCGCAACCATGCTGAAAAGTAAAAGTGGCCATAATCCTCCCATCAGGCGGCCGATGCGGTCTTTCTTCCATCGTGACATTGCACCCACCCCGACCAATGCCGCCAGCGGTATCGTAAGCGGAATGAATACGGAATTGAAATAAGGTGGTCCGACTGAGACTTTTCCCAATCCGAGTGCATCGAGGAACAGCGGATATAAGGTGCCGAGCAGGATGGTCGCGGCTGCGGTGACAAGAAAAATATTGTTGAGCAGTATTCCAGCCTCCCGGGATACGATCGCATAACTGCCGCTAGAGCGGATGCTCGGCGCGCGATAGGCATAGATGGCGAGTGACCCGCCGATTACAAGGGATATCAGGATAAGCAGGAACACACCTCTAGACGGATCGGTTGCGAACGTGTGTACCGATGTCAGGACTCCGGACCTGACCAGAAAAGCGCCGATCAGACTGAGTGAGAACGTCAGCATTGCGAGCAGTACAGTCCATGACTTGAACAACCCGCGCTTTTCAGTCGCTGAGAGTGAATGAATCAATGCGGTTCCGACCAGCCACGGCATGAATGATGCGTTTTCAACAGGATCCCAGAACCACCATCCGCCCCAACCGAGTTCGTAGTAAGCCCACCAGCTTCCGAGGGTGATTCCGAGGGTGAGAAATACCCATGCCAGATTGGTCCATGGCTTCGACCATCTCGCCCAGGCAGCATCCAGCCGCCCGCTTAACAGGGCTGCGACTGCAAATGAGAAAGCCACCGAGAACCCGACGTACCCCATGTACAGCATGGGCGGGTGAAATACCAGACCCGGATCCTGCAATAGCGGATTGAGGTCTCTGCCCTCTGCCGCAGCAGGGATAATTCGCTCAAACGGGTTGGATGTCAGGATCAGGAACAGCAAAAACCCTACGCTGACCACACCGAGCACCGCCAGCACCCGCGCCAAAAATGTGTCGGGTACCTCCCGACTGAACCAGGCGACTGCGGCAGTCCACCCGGCCAGCATCAGCACCCACAGCAGCATCGATCCTTCATGGGCGCCCCAAACACCGGATATGCGATACATGAGCGGAAGCGCGGAATTGGAGTTCTGCACGACGTAATAGACCGAGAAGTCATAGCTGATAAACGCATAGGTCAGGCATGCGAACGAAATGAGCAGAAACAGCAAGTGCGCGATCGCGGCATAGCGTGCACCGGCCAGGATGGATTGCGTTCTCAGTGCCGCGCCTGTAACCGGAAGCGCAGTCTGCAAAACCGCCATGCACAAAGCCAGGATCAAACTGAATTGGCCGATTTCCGGAATCATGATTTTTCGTCTGGACTATTCTGTCTGCAATGTCTTGGC
Source organism: Acidiferrobacterales bacterium (assembly GCA_028820695.1). Classification (NCBI taxonomy): domain Bacteria; kingdom Pseudomonadati; phylum Pseudomonadota; class Gammaproteobacteria; order Acidiferrobacterales; species Acidiferrobacterales bacterium. The sequence goes on from JAPPIB010000001.1 coordinate 20,230, forward strand.
GGCTTCCAGCGCATCGGCCACTTCAGGCGGCATGTAGTTCTCGTCATGCTTGGCCAGAACCTCTCTGGCAATAAATCTACCTTGTGTGTCCAGCTTGCCTTTCGCCACAATTCCCTGTCCGTCGCGAAACAGATCCGGCAGAATTCCTGAGAATCGAACCGGTACTGTCTCCACCGTGTCGGTCACGTCAAATGTAACCAGCATATCCTCACCCGGCCGATCAACGCTGCCCTCGACAACAATTCCACCAATGCGAAATTCCCTATCGACCGGCGCATCGCCCGCGGCGATCTCACTCGGGCTGATGAAATAGAGCAAATTGCTCTGAAAGGTGTTGAGTGTCAGCGCGAGTGTGACCGAAACTCCGACCACAATCAACCCTGCCATGCCCAGACGTCTTGCTCTTCGAGGTGTCACAATCCTACTTTCTTATACTTCTCAGAACCGATCCGGCGACTCAACGCCAAAGCCGGCGTTGGGGACGCGCCAACTGCCGCGGCGGGTGGCAAGCTCCGGATCGAATAATAACATAACGCGGTACAGTTCAACCGACAAGGCCTTCGGGTGTGCATCCCGTCATGCCTTTGACGGCCTGACATGCCCGCTCCGGCACCAAGGCCAGAGTCACTTTTCGCTGTTCGTGAATTTTAGCAAAAAATCAGAAGTCTGACTGTCAATGTAGGAAGCCATAACGAAGTCGTGTCAGGCATGACAGGGATCTCGTGCGGATCCGAGACGGTCGCGGCCCACCCCTACGGCCCGGAAAACGGTCAGATCCGGCAAGTGGCAGGCCTACATCCCGTACAGCAAATACATCATGACAATCACTACGGTCAGGAAGATGACTGTCATACCGGTGCCGGCCCGCATGAAGTCGGCCACCCGGTAGCCGCCCGGGGCCTGAATCAGGGCGTTGACCTGATGAGTGGGAATCAGGAATGAATTGGATGTGGCGAGTGCCACAGTCAGTGCAAAGACAGCTGGGTTGGCACCAATCTGAACGGCAATATTGATCGCAATCGGCACCAGCAGGACAGTTGCGCCAACATTGGACATGATCAGTGAGAAAAAAGTTGACAGCAACGCCACCGCCAGCAACATGACCAGTTCGGGCATGCCGGCCAGCAAACTGACGAATCGCTGGGCGATCCACAGCGCAGTATGAGTCTGTTCTACAGCAATGCCCAGAGGAATCAGACACGCCAGCAAGAATACGCTTTGCCACCCGATCGACCTGTAGGCCTCCTCAATCTTTATGACACCGACGATGACCATCAGAACCGCTCCCGTCAGCAGTGCGGCCGAGAGCCTGAGGTCTGAAAAGATAACCAGTCCGAGTGTCGCCAGGAATATCAGGCAGGCATGCGGGAATTTTTCCGGGCGCAGATCCTCTCGCGGATAATCCGTCGCCACGACGAAGTCCTGCGAGGTGGCAAAACGCTGCAGATTGCGCCACGGACAATGCACAATCAGGGTGTCTCCGGCATGCATTGTCACATCAATCAGATTTTCCCGAATCGGCTTCTCATCACGGTACAGCGCCAGCAGCGTGACGTGGTAGTTTCTGCGGAATCCCACATCACCCATGGTCTTGCCTATCGCCGGTGAGGACGGCGGAATGACAATTTCCGCGATGCCGGAGGCGGTGGGGTTGAATGCTTCCTGAAAGACCCAGATCTCATTCTTCAGAGTCATGCCATAGGAATCGACATATTCTGCGACCTTCTCATATCTCCCCATGATGGCCAGGTCGCAATTGGCTACGATTTCGGAATCGCGTTCGGGCTCCACAACCAGATTGGTACCGTTATGGATTGCGATGATGCGCTCCTCATACCCCCATTCGTCCTCGATCTCGCCGATGTTCCTGCCGATCATAGTGCTGTTCGCGTTGACAGAGACTTCGTAGACCTGCCCGGTTATTCCGTAAACATCCTGAACATAGGACATGACCGCACCGGTTTCAAGCGACTTCTGGGTTCCGAGCGGAAGAATATACTTGCCAAGGAAAAAGAAATAACAACCCCCGGCAATCAGCAACACAATTCCGATGGGGGTCACAGCAAACAGCGAAAACGTCTCCATCGCCGCAACATGATCCGGCAATTGGCGATTGGCGTAGATGATCAGGTCATTGAGCATGATCAGCGGACTTGAACCGACCATGGTCAGCGTTCCCCCGAGAATCGCGCAATATCCCATCGGCAGCAGAAGACGCGAGCTGGATACGCCACTGCGCTTGGAAATACGATCAACAACGGGCAGGAACAGTGCGGCCGCACCGATATTCTGCATGAACCCTGAAATCACACCAACCGTGCCGGAGACAGTGCTCATGACGCGCCGTTCCGCATTGCCGGCGACTCGCAGAATTCGTGCGGCCAGCCGATTCAGCGCGCCGGTCTTGTCAAGACTGGCGCCAATGACCATAACGGCAATAATCGAGATGACCGCGTTGGAGGAAAACCCGTCAAACAGCTGCTCGGCTGGAACCAGGCCTCCAAAACCGGGAATGAGGCTGGTCAGTCCCAGTACGACCAGAACCAATATCGCAACCACGTCGACACGCATGATATCGGTAACAAAAAGAACGACCGTGCATGACAAAATCGCGAGCACGCCGATCATCTGTGCATTAAGTGCAACGGACTCTGTCAATTCCGCCAGCTCATTCAGATAGGAATATGGGTCACTGACGTACTGCGATCACCCGTACGAAGTAACGGAACACCGAATTCATACGGACAATGCCAGACGAATGGAATTGAACTTTTTTATTGGGTACATCCTGGTTCAGTAATGTTCCAGATGTTGTCGTCAGGTAGGGTAAGGTTTTTAATGACTTGATTATATAGGATTCTTTTGAGTCTGTCATCGATGAATCGGTGGAAAATGCAGCGAAATGCGGGTTAAGTCCTGTCTATCAGGCCGATTTCACCGAAATTCGGCCGGTGCGGCCCCGCAACCGCCATTGAGGCGTTTTCGTTAACTGAAAACCGTTGGTATGACTCGCGATCGCAAGGGGGC
>JAPPIB010000002.1 GCA_028820695.1 Acidiferrobacterales bacterium
TCTTCAACCAGCTTGATTTGGGCGAGTTGGTTGACGCGCTTTACGCGAATCGCAAAATTTCTGTTATGTGGATTTTGTTTGTCTGAGTCGGGTATAAAGCGTAGTCAATTGTCTACGTACAACAACAGTTTCTGGTTTGATGTCTGAACAAAGTCCAATGCACCCGGTTGCGGTCATGGTCAACATGGCCACCAAGGTATTCGGCGAGGGCGATGAGTCGGTCACGGCGTTGGATAGTGTCAACTTGGACATCAAGGAAAATGAGTTTTTCACGTTGTTGGGACCTTCCGGTTGTGGTAAGACAACCTTGCTGCGCTTGATTGCAGGATTCGAGCACCCCACCTCTGGCAGCATTCTCCTGTATGATCAGGACATTACGTTTCTGCCGCCATATCAGCGACCCGTCAACACGGTCTTTCAGAACTACGCGCTGTTTCCTCATATGACGGTTCGTCAGAATGTCAGTTTCGGTCTTGAAATGCTGGGCAAGGCGAAATCTGAAATTGCCGAGACCGTTGATTCTGTATTGAATCTCGTTCGCATGGAAGAGCTTGCAAATCGCAGAACCAGTGAGATTTCCGGTGGACAGCAGCAAAGGGTTGCGCTGGCACGTGCACTGGCACCGAGACCCAAGGTACTACTGCTAGATGAATCTCTCTCCGCGTTGGATTACAAACTTCGGCAGGATATGCAACTTGAATTGAAACGCCTGCAGCATGAAACGGGAATCACATTCATATTTGTCACGCATGATCAGGAAGAAGCACTGACAATGTCGGATCGTTTGGCGGTAATGAATAACGGACAAGTCCTTCAAGTGGGTAGTCCGGGTGACATCTATAACCATCCGAAAAAGCGATTTGTCGCGGAGTTTATCGGAGATTCAAATTTTCTAAAGGCGGACGTAACGTCCGTGACCGACCGATTGGTGAGTATCCGATTCGACACCGGTAAAGTCTTTTCTGTTCCCGCGGTTCCAGATTTGCGGGCCGACACAAAAGTCACTGTCACTGTTCGTCCTGAGCAGACCACACTCAACAACTCACTGCAAGATGCCACGTTTACCGGAGTGATCAGGAACATCGTTTATTTGGGCACGCATACCAACTACATAATCGAGCTTTCGGACGGGACTGAATTCACGGCTCACATACAAAACTTGAGCGGACGCGAGAAGCAGTTCGAGATTGGTGGCGAAGTTGGAATCACACTTGATCCTTCAGCCATGCAGGTCATGAAAGACTGACATGGCTGGGACCGCATCTTCCAATCCGGCCGCAGCCTCAAAGGAGCACCAGGCCGCAATTGAGGAAGCCCGCAGGGAGAAGATTCGCGGTTATCGTTTACTGAGTGTTCCGGCACTGATTGTTTTGACGGTCGGTGCGGCCGGACCGCTACTGATCATGCTCGTCTATTCCTTCTTGAAGGCGGGGCCGTATGGAGGTGTGATTTGGGAACCGTCTATTGACGGATGGTTTGGTGTTTTTCTGAAAAAGGATATTTTCGATGGAACCATTTCGATTGCTGGCGCACATCTTTCGATTCTGTGGCGCTCAGTCAATCTATCAATTCAATCGACATTGCTTGCACTGATTCTGGGGTTTCCGACAGCGTATTTCATTGCGACGCGACCAGCTCAAACTCGAAATCTGTGGTTATTTCTCATCACGATTCCATTCTGGACCAATTTGCTGATTCGAACATTCGCAATTATGCAAGTCATACGGGATCATGGAATCGTCAATAACTTCCTGATCAGTTGGGGACTGATCGAGTCTCCGATTGAAATGTTGTACACCGATTTCGCCATTATGCTTGGCATGACTTATGTCTATCTGCCATTGATGGTGCTTCCGCTTTATGCAAGTCTAGAGAAACTTGACTTCAGGCTCGTGGAAGCGGCTTACGATCTCTACGCGACCAGACTGAAGGTGCTTTGGCGAATCATCATTCCTTTGGTTCGCCCGGGTATCGTAGCCGGTTCAATATTAGTATTTATTCCATCTTTGGGCGCTTATGTCACGCCTCGCGTCCTGGGCGGTGGCAAGCACCTGATGCTGGGTAATCTTATCGAGTTACAGTTTGGGCAGGGTCGGAATTGGCCGCTCGGTGCAGCGTTGTCGATTTTCCTGCTGTGTGTAGTGATGGGTGCCTTGCTGATCTATGTGCGCGCGGTTCAGCGGGGAGGTGCTGAACATGTCTGACGCACTGGCCCGGAATAAAGCATTCGCAGTTCGGAAGCTGCCTGGCTTCCCGACGATAGCCGTCTTGTGTTTTGTATTGCTGTATGCACCGATCGTTGCGCTGGTGGTCTATTCCTTCAATGCTGGGACCAATATCGCGCTGTGGGAGGGGTTTTCGCTGAAGTGGTATCACGTCGCGTGGCAAAATGAACAGGTTCGGGAGGTGACAATACGATCATTTGTTCTTGCCAGTGTCGCTTCGTTTTCCGCGACCGTATTGGCGACATTGGCAGCATTGGGTACCACTCGAACCGAAAACTACAGAGGAAGAACGGCAGTCTATGCGTTGATCAATCAGCCATTGATGGTGCCTGAAATCGTTACGGGCGTCGCACTTTTGATCTTTTTCGCAATCATCAAGACAGTCACCGGCTATCACGGTTTGTTCTATTTGATGCTGGCTCACACTGCATTTTGCATTCCTTTCGCGTATTTGCCGATTCGGGCGCGTCTTGAGGGAATGGATATTTCGCTGGAGACTGCAGCGCAGGACCTGTATGCAACGCCTTGGCAGACATTCGTGCGAATCACATTGCCCTTACTCTGGCCTGGAATACTAGCTGGAGCAATGCTTGCGTTTGTGATTTCACTGGATGACGTGGTGATCACAGAACTTGTGAAATCTGCCGGGCAGGATACGTTGCCGACCTACATGCTTGGCCAGTTGCGCCGGGGCATTACCCCCGAAGTCAACGCAATATCCAGCGCATTGCTTGGAATCTCGATACTTTTGGTTTCGATCTTCTATTTGTTGAGAAATCGGTGACAGGAACTGATTCGGTAATCCGTTCAAGCCTGAAGTGCCACTACATTGAAGAAATGACATTCAGCTCGTGGTACAGCCGCATGATTGAGCGCCAGCTTGAGAACATACATGTTATGCGCAGCCCGGTGCAGAAAATTTGAATCAATTCCCTTGATTTTGGTTTATTATTGGACTTCAGATTTTCTGAAAAGATTTCAATCATTTTGGGAGGATTTTGAAGTGAAAAAGGTAAGATTCAAATTTGTGACTGCATTTGTGGCATTGGTGTTTGTCAACGCGACATACGCAGCAGGGGAGTTACATATCTTCAACTGGGGAGATTACACAAACCCTGACTTGATAGCGAAATTCGAACAGATGCACGACGTGAAGGTCACGATCACTGACTATGACTCCAATGAGACGGCACTGTCCAAAGTTCGACCTGGCGGGCACGGTTTTGATATCGCGGTGCCGACGTCATCGCACATGCCGATCTGGATCGAGGAAGGTCTGCTGATGCAGACCAACCCTAACGAAATGTCCAATTTCAAGCATGTTTCCGAACAGTGGAAAAATCCGGATTGGGAGCCAGGAAGGAAGTACAGCGTACCGTGGACTTGGGGCAGTACCGGAATTTCTGTGAATACTGCCATGTATGGCGGGGACATCAATACGTCCGAATTATTTTTCTCTCCTCCGGAAGAGCTTCATGGAAAGATCAATGTTGTCCCTGAAATGAATGACGTCATGAGTATGGCGATCATGTATGAAGGCGGACAACCCTGTACCACTGACAAGGAAGTATTGAAGAAAGTCCGGGACACTGTAATGGCAGCGAAAGCAAACTGGAAGTCCATCGACTATGGAACCAAGGAGAAACTCGTCAGCGGTGACGTTGCAGTTTCGATGAACTGGAATGGTTACAGCAAGCGCGCCCGCGAAGAAAATCCTGACATTGCTTATGGGTATCCAAGGCAGGGCTATCCACTGTGGATGGACAATGTCGTAGTTCTTGCAGACTCTCAGAACGTTGAGAACGCAAAGTTATTTCAGAATTTTCTGATGGATCCTGAAAATGCAGCGATGATTTCCGCTTTCGCTCAGTATGCCAATGGCATTGATGGGTCGGAGGCGTATATGTCTTCGGACCTCGCGACCGCACCGGAGATCGCAATTCCTGCGGAACTTCAAAGTGCAGGTGTATTTGTTCCGCCATGTCCGCCCGAGGCGCAACAGTTATATACAGCAATCTGGACTGAAGTTCAGAAGTAATGGTGCCATGACACTGCCGGTGGAATTGATTCAGTTCAGTTCCACCGCAGTGGGTTGAATCTTGATCTCATCCGACCCACAGATCGTTTGGCATGACAGTGAGAATTCCAGGTAATCGTCATGAAAGTCTATCGTAGCGAAAAACACGTATTGCATTTTCCCAAAGGCGAGTTGTATGGCGGTGAGCTGGTACGACCGTTTGAATGTCCGGAAAGGTGGGATTATGTGATGGATCGACTGTCCGAACGGGGATATGAGGAATTTTCAGAGCCCGGGGAATTTGATGTCGATCTTGTCCAGAGAGTCCATACCCCCGACTTCCTTGAGTTTTTGGAAAGCGCATGGGATCTTTGGAAAGCGGAGGGTATGAGCGGGGAAGCCATTCCCGCTGTAATGCCAACCCGACGAATGCAGCAAAACCGGGTTCCCAACCACATAGACGGAAAATTGGGCTATTACGCTATGGCTATCGAAACAGCTATCACGTCGGGTACGTGGGAAGCCGCAAAGTCTGCGGCCGCTTGTGCAATTTCGGCACAACTTGCAATCGGAACTGATCGGTCCGCTTTTGCGTTGTGTCGTCCGCCCGGTCACCATGCCGGAAAGGACCTTTATGGCGGTTATTGCTTTATGAACAACGCTGCGGTCGCGGTTGAGGGGCTCGTACGCGGCGGTGCCGGACGTGTAGCACTGTTGGACGTGGACTTTCATCACGGAAATGGCAGTCAGGATATTTTTTATGATCGGGACGATGTGTTGTTCTGCTCCTTGCACGGTCAACCGGAAGACGCTTTCCCGCACTTTCTGGGTTACTCGGACGAAGGAGGAAGCGGCAATGGCGAAGGATACAACTGGAATTATCCGATGCCTCCGAATACACAGTTTTCCGTCTGGTTTGACGCAATGCAGGATGCATGTCGGAAAATTCAGGAGTTCTCGCCCGATGCACTGGTGGTTTCATTGGGTGTCGATACGTTCAAGGACGATCCGATCAGTTTCTTCAAGCTGGATAGTGATGATTTCACTCGTTATGGTGAGGCAATCGGGCGGCTGGGGTTACCGACTGTCTTTATCATGGAAGGCGGATATGCCGTGTCTGAAATTGGCTTGAACACAGTCAATGTTCTTGACGGGTTCTTGGCAACCGGCAACTAGTCGAATAGCAGAATCTCAGTCGTCAGTTGCGACGCGACAAACCTGTGAAATGCGGGATTGGCGAACGGTGTTACGAAGACGACAGATCAACACAATAACGAGAGATTTAATTCCCTTTTCAAGGTTTGTTCAGGAGTTGGGCGATAACCGGTAATCTCGACTATGTTTCTCCACTGTTTTCTCAACTTTAATCAACAATGAATCGCCTGCACATGGCCTTGGCTTGAATAGTCCAGAATCGGCTTGTCCCGGGTGACAATCGAGAGGTTCAGCGTGCGTGCAGTTGAAATCATAATTCGATCGGCCGGATCGTTCGGCGGGGTGCCTGGCAACTCCCAGGAATTGACGAGAATACGAGGGGAAAGCAAGGTCATTGTTATTCCGTCTTGGGCCGCAAAAGACTCAAACCAGTCTAAAACCGAACGCGCCAGCCTTATCCGTTCTTTATTTGCAAGTGCGGCCAACTCCCAGGCTGTAATGGGAGACATGCAAACTTTTCCGTCTTCATGGTAGGCCTCATTGATTTGCTCCATTGCCGCTTTGTCAATCGTTTCGCCCATTCCAATCCAGACGACAGCGCAGGTATCGAGCAGCAGATTACTCATTGTGAATTCTTGCGTTCATGGCTAAGTCTGTCCAATCTTCCATAGCCGGCTCTGTCAAATCGGTATCGCTGGGTATGGTCACCGTGCCGCGCAAACATCCAAAAGCGGGATGCACCTTCGACTTTTCCGAGACTCGAATTGCTATAGTATTTGGAGCTTTATTCTTGACTTCAGCCTTAACAAAAACGACTGCCTCACGGTCAATATCAACCTGAGTCGCCTTGAATCCAGCCGCAATCCACGATCGGGTCATCGCACTGTTAAACGTATTGTTGCTCCACCAGGGGCGATGCTTGCGAGCTGATGGAGGCAGGCTGCAATTGATGATCGATTCAATTTCTGCAAAAGTCATGGAAATCGTTTCCAGTTCAACTGACTTCAAATACAGTTCCAGCGGCATATACTTAGACATGAATGCTTTCCAGGCATCATAATAGTTACATAGATATATATTTACTATAACATATATGTTATATTCGTCTCGAAAGTTATTTCCAGTTCATCCCTGATCGATGCTGTACGACCAGGCAGGTAAACGGTTCTTTGTGGTTGAGTGTGTGATGAATTCAAAAATCCGAACAACAGAGATAGTGGAATTTGAATATAATTCGGCTTTTTACGTGAACTTGTGGAGACATTCATTCTATGGTCGTTATTCGACTTGCGCGCGGTGGAGCGAAAAAAAGACCTTTCTATTCGATCGTTGTAGCCGACAGGCGACGCGCATCGACAGGCAAATTCATTGAACGTATCGGGTATTTCAACCCGATCGCAGCCGCTAACGAAGAAAGTTTGAAAGTTGACTTGGATAGAGTTGACTATTGGTTGGCAAACGGGGCCCAGTTGTCAGATCGCGTCCGTCAGTTGGTCAAGTCGGTAAGAGCCTCAGATAATTGACTTTGTGGCGAGCGGGAAAGACAGAAATATCGTTGTAGCCCGCATCACAGATGCATTCGGAGTCAAAGGACAGGTCAAGATACGCTCCTTTACCGAAGATTCGCAGACTCTATTGGAATTTTCGAATTGGATAGTGTCCAATCCCAAACTTGGCGAGCGTTCGTTTGAGGTCGTCGCTGCCAAATTCCAAAGCAGTCACATCATTGCAGCGTTGCAGGGATTGGATAACCGGGAAGAGGCACTAGAGCTGAAGGGCTCCGATATTCTGATTCCCCTGTCCGAACTGCCTCAGCTTCCCCCAGGAACCTATTACTGGAATGAGTTGATCGGTTTGACCGTGTCGAACACCGATGGCAAGAATTTTGGTACGGTCATGGAAATCATCGCAACGGGTGCGAATGATGTTCTGGTGGTTAACGGGCACAAGAAGCATTTGATCCCTTATTTGGATAGTGTGATTGTGGATGTGGACCTGGATAAGGGGACAATGCGCGTAGATTGGTTCGAAGATTTCTGATCCGAGGTGATGAACTGATGCGGATATCGGTAGTTACTATTTTCCCGCAGATGTTTCATGCCGTGGCCGACTACGGTGTTGTCGGGCGTGCAGTCAAAAACAATCTGGTTGATTTCGCACCGATTGATCTTCGATCATTCGGCCAGGGAAATCACAGGCATCTTGACGATAGACCTTTCGGGGGCGGCCCCGGCATGGTGATGCTGGCGGAACCGATTGTCGAGTGTATTAATCAGCTGAAGCAGGGAGCAAAGAACGACACGACAGTCATTTATCTGAGTCCGCAGGGCAAGAAAGTGGCTCACAAGGACATCTGTGAGTTTGCCGGACTGTCGGAACTGATTTTTTTATGTGGACGATATGAGGGGATTGACCAGCGGGCTTTGGATATAATTGGCGCACAGGAAGTTTCCATCGGTGACTACGTCCTTTCCGGTGGAGAACTCGCGGCAATGGTGTTGATAGATGCAATTGTCCGGCAGATTCCAGGTGTGTTGGGCAATGACCAATCCAGTACGCAGGAATCATTCGCTGACGGATTGCTGGATTGTATACACTATACCCGGCCGAAAGTGGTCGATGGGCATGAGGTGCCAGCTGTCTTGCTGTCCGGTGACCACGAAGCGATACGATATTGGAGATTGAAACAATCAATCGGTCGAACTTGGCTGTTGAGACCTGATTTGCTGGACGGGCAGGATTTGAGCTCAGAGCAACAACGGGCATTGGCAGAATTTCAGGAAGAACATGATAAGGAGCAAACATAATGGCGAACGTAATCGAATCAATTGAAGCAGAACAGTTGCGGAGTGACATTCCGGAATTTTCTCCTGGCGATTCCGTTCGGGTGATGATACTTGTCCGCGAAGGCAGTCGGGAACGTCAGCAGGCATTTGAAGGTGTTGTGATCGCGAAGAGAAATCGCGGGCTTAACTCTTCTTTTACCGTTCGTAAGATATCCTACGGAGAAGGAGTGGAACGGGTGTTCCAGACACACAGTCCCTTGATTCACAGTATCGAGGTAAAACGCCGCGGCGCAGTACGCAGGGCTAAGTTGTATTATTTGAGAGAACGTACTGGGAAGTCCGCAAGAATCAAGGAAAAGATCAAATAATCAAATTGTTATCGCTTTATCCTAAAGCGAATTGTATTGCTAGTTTGTTTACTCCTGTACATTGGGGTAAGGAAGTCACAGAAATCTGTCTCCTCCATTTGAAGGACCATCTTCAAGTTTCGGATCATTTCCGGGCGTTTCGTAATTCTTCGATGAATCGTTCGAACTATTCTCAATTGATCAGATCTGCCCTGATCGCTGTCGCACTGATTCTCATGGCATCGTCAGTCAACGCACAGACGACGACCGAAGATGAAGCTGACGCAGTATCGGTCGAGCAGGTAGACGGGCCGGCAACGACAGACCCGCTCGCAACTCAGGACCCTGTCGACGACCAGACTCCATCGGAGTCAGCATCCACAGCTCCGTTTCCGGACCAGACCACGTTAGAGGAAATCAGACTGTTGATCGACGAGGGGATGCTTCAACTGGCCTATTCTTCGCTGCAAAGAGAACGCCAGGTCTACGAGTTAACGGACGAATGGGTCGAGTGGGAGCGCGTATTTTTTGATGTTGCGCGAATGCTTGAAGACTGGAATGGCATTCTCACCCGATCCAGGGAAATTACAGACACCATCCCTTTTGAGTTCTATACCGATTTGCATGAACATGCAGTCTATGCGAGTCTCTCCCTCGGACAGATTGACACCGCAAAGCAACGACTGCGTCACCTGATCTGGGAGTTCCCCTACGATCAGGCCAAAATGATTCAATGGCGGGAGTTGCTCGTGCAGTGCTATCTTGCTGAAGGCGCGATTGAAGATGCCCAAGTGGCGATGTCCGTCTATTTTCGGGATTATCGGCCAAGTGCCCCGGAATGGGAACAGCGATATGCCAGAACGCTGTTTATTGCAGGCCACCCCCAGCAAGCCGTCAATCGTGTCACAGCACTTCAGACAAAGGAAAGTAAACTTCTGGTGCTGTACTCCGACTATCTGTCAGGAAACAGTGCACCAAGTCAAATAATTCAGGTCGGTTTGGAGTTGGAGTCCGAATTGGCCAATCGACCGGAACTTCAAATGGAACTATGGGCGTTGATCGGATCGGCAGCACGCGATGTCAATGATTTGGAGTTACAGGTTATGGCGATCGAAAACGGCCTGTCGATAAACTACGACTTTGAACAAAGGTCTTCTTGGGTCTGGGTGATCGATCCTGTCACCGTGGAACAGTTGCTGGACACGTATGCGGAATTGGCGATTTCGGTCGCATATGATTTCAACCTTGTGATCGGCGACGACTTGCGTTGGTACAACCTCGGACAGGAATTCGACATAACAGCACCCACCATAGCAAGAGCGATTTTCGCTTTTCTCGCCAAGCAGACTTCCGATCCTGAAATCTACCGGGCAAGCGTATTCGACATGGCACAGAATATGGATGCCGGTGACCTGGATCATCTGATGGATACATTATTCGTGCGTCTGAAGCACTTCGACGTCGTCGCGACATCCGCACCAATACAGATAAAGCTGGCCAATCGAGCCCTGAGAAGGAAAGACTATGCGGCTGCGCTGGACATTATGGTGTCCATGGACGAGCCTGAGGAACTAAGTGAGTTGACCATACATATCCTTCGCAGGGCACGGACGGCAATTGCAGTGAAAGAGTACGAAACCGCCTATCAACTCATCACCAGGCTGATTGGCACTTTACCTGCCGATGTGGAGCAGGTGACCGCAGATCGAATCATGCATTCAATTTTTGATCTGCAGGGCAGCGGAATCCATGAATACTCCATTTCGCTGTTCCGAGAACTTTTCGAAAAGACGAAAGATGTCCAGACCAGACGTGAAATCCTTCGCTGGATCTCAGAGTCCCTGGCTGCTCAGCTCAAGAATTCGCAAGCCTCCGAAATGCTGTTGCGTTCAGCTCGATTGGGTGGGAAGTGGAACGACAACTGGGGCAAGTCGGCTCGCTTGGAGGCAGCAGACCAATTGGTGGCGTCAGAATTTTATGACGATGCCAGAATACTCTATGAAGAACTCAGGCAAGAGTCCTTGGATCCAAGAAGCAAGGATCTGATTGCCAATCGATTGAAGAATTTACCAGACTCGTAGGCCGATCTCAGTATGAACAATAAGGTTGCCAGTGCAATCCAATCCGAAGACGCTCGGCTGATCGAACAGTTCGCGGATGTCATCTGGTCTGAATCCGGATTGGCCGAGGCGACGCTTGAGGCCTACAGGCTCGATCTCACAGCGTTCGCAAAGTGGCTGAACAGCAGCGGTAAATCCCTGTTGGACACGACTCGAAGTGATGTGATGGGGTATCTTGCCAAGCGGAAAGGCTATAGTGCGCGTTCGGTTTCCAGGCAACTGAGCACATTGCGGCGATTTTATCGGTTTTGCCTGACAGAACAGCTTGTACAGTCGTCTCCGACTGAAAATGTGAGTTCCCCATTTCATGGGAAACCCTTGCCAAAGTCGCTGACCCAGGACGAGGTGGAATTGCTGTTGAACGCACCGGACACCACAACATCCCTGGGCGTGAGGGATCGATCGATGCTGGAGACTCTTTACGGCTCCGGACTGCGGACATCCGAACTGATTAATTTATCCGTCAACTCAGTCAGTCTTCAAAACGGCTGGGTACGTCTGACCGGGAAGGGCGCAAGAGAACGGTTGGTCCCGCTCGGTGAATATGCCGTAGACTGGCTCAAGACGTATCTCGAAAGTCACCGCAAGGACCTGCTGAAACAGAAAGTCAGCGATGACCTGTATGTGACTGTCCGAGGCAGCAAAATGACGCGCCAGGCATTTTGGATGAATGTTCGCAAATATTCGACAGCAGCCGGAATCAAAACCGAACTGACACCACACTCATTGCGTCATTCCTTTGCCACACATCTTTTGAATAACGGAACTGATCTGCGAACAATTCAGCAACTGTTGGGCCATAGCGATCTGTCAACCACCCAGATCTATACACACATCTCGAAGCAGCGTCTGGCCAATCTGCTCCAGGAACACCACCCACGGGGCTAGTTCAGCGTGCGAGCCAGCATACGCCGATATTTTGACACCAGATCGTCATCCGGTCCGAGCATGTCGAATGCCTTGACCAGAGTCTTTCTACCGGCATCATCATTGAATGACCGATTTTTCCTGACGATTTCCAACAGTGATTCCAGAGCAGTTTCGAAATGACCCTGAAGCAGATTGATTGCGGCAAGGTGGAATTGGGCATCCCAATCCTCGGGGTCTTGCGCGATCCGGGCTTGCAATTCAGCTTGCGGAGACGCGTTCTCGACAATGTCGACAATTTCCAGTTTCGCGACTACTTTCCGGTATTCGGGAGAGGCAGTGTCGTCTTTGACTTTCGAGAGGTAATCGCGTGCGCTTTGATAATCGTCATCTTGCAGATAAATGCCTGCAAGACGCAGATTCGCCTCGTCAGAGTCTTCTGATTTCAGTTGCGCAATTGCCCGGGATTTATCACCATGACTCAACAACTCATCGATCGGGTCCTCCTCCTCAGCATTGTCAGCAACGACATGTTTCGAGAGAAACTGTCTGATGGCCTCTTTGGGTAGGGCGCCCATGAAACCATCCACTACATCACTGTTTTTCACCAGATATACGGTCGGTACGCTCCGTATGCCAAACTGTCCCGCAAGCGCCTGATTCTCATCAATGTTGATTTTTACAAAGTGTAGATTGTCACCGTACTCGGCGGACACTTCCTCAAGTATCGGTGTCAAGGTTTTGCAAGGCTCGCACCACGGTGCCCAGAAATCCACCAGGACCGGTACCGTGTTCGATTTTTCGATGACTTCCGCCAGGAAATTACCGGCATCAACGTCGATTGCACCTGGATCGCGAGCGGCAAATTCATCGCCCCCGATTCGAAACATGAAATACCCTCACCTCAATAGTAGCAATCCTTTGGCGCTCCCTAGGGGAATCGAACCCCTGTTCCCGGCTTGAGAGGCCGATGTCCTGACCGCTAGACGAAGGGAGCAAGTGTGAGTTGAAAATGGTATCACAAATTACATTGTTGATGTTCAATGCAACTGCCAGGTTATGAGCGAACCACAAGTCATTCAGCAAAGTGAGCATGGAATCGACATTGGCCAGTTGAGCGGTCAAGCGGTTGAGGTCATCCACAGATTGAACCGCGCCGGATTCTCTGGCGAACTTGTCGGCGGATGCGTCCGCGATCTGTTGCTCGGCAAACAGCCGAAAGACTTCGATGTGTCGACCAATGCAACACCAGAGCAGGTGAAAAGATTGTTTGAGAGAGCGACCATCATCGGTCGCCGGTTCCGTCTGGTTGAAGTTCGGATCGGTTGCGAGACCGTGCAGGTCGCCACGTATCGGGCCGCGCCTGGTGCGGCCGGCCGCAAGGGCAGGCAACGTAACTTCTCTCCCTCAGGGAAAATTCTCAAGGACAATAATTACGGAGATATTGAGCAGGACGCCTTTCGACGCGACTTGACAATCAACGCCTTGTTCCTGAATCCCTCCGAAATGACGATTTTGGACTATACAGGGGGATTTGACGATATCCGCGACGAGATAGTTCGCGTAATCGGGAGTCCGAGCGAACGATATCAGGAAGATCCCGTGCGAATGCTCAGAACAATCCGCTTCGCTGCCTCATTGGATTTTGAAATTGATCCAGATTCTGCCGAACCCCTTCCAGACTTATCCCGATTGCTGGCTGATGTCTCCAATTCGAGAATGTCGGATGAGCTCAAGAAATTGTTTTTCAGCGGTTGCGCGGTCTCGACTTTTGGATTGTTGAACGAATTCGGGATATTCACCGACCTATTTCCGGGCTACTCAAAGGTTCATGGATACAGCATGGATGAAAGCACCCTGCAGTGGCTGACGACGTTATGCCAGGAGATGGATGTCAGGGTTCGCAATGCTGAACCGCTGAGTTTCTCTTACACGTTGGCAGCAGTTCTATGGTTGCCATACAGTCGTGCGCTGCGCCGGGAGAACGCCCGACGCAATGGCAGATATTTCGACCCGTTGCGGCTGGCGAAAGATGTGCTGAAGCTGCAAAATCAAAGAACCTACATTTCCAAGGTGCATGGGCTCCATATTCTTGAAATCTGGCGGCTGCAGAAAAAAATGCAACAGACAAAGCCAGGCACCCGGAACATCATTGACAATCCCAGGTTCAGGGCAGCTGTTCGCCTGTTGCAGCATCGCATAAGATTTGAGGAAGTGGCCATGAAATCAGTGCTGGGCTGGATCAAGGTTCGAGACAGCCAACCTGTTACCGGGAAGAACCGTCCCAGACGCAGACGTCGTTTCAAGCCAAGGGTCAGGAATTGAACCAATCTGACACCACAATTGCCTATATCGGAATTGGCAGTAATCTGGACGATCCATCAAGCCAGGTCCAGGCCGCTATGAGCACACTTGACATGCACAAGCACTGCAATGTCATCCGCCAATCTTCCCTGTATTCGTCTGAGCCTGTAGGGTTTGCCGATCAACCCGAATTTGTCAATGCAGTTTGCGCTTTAGCGACGACACTTGAGCCGCTCCAATTGCTTCGTGCGCTGCTCGAAATGGAGCAGGAGATCGGCAGGGTTCGCTCACACCTTCCCAACCGACCTCGTCGGATTGATCTTGATCTTTTGCTGTATAGTACACAGCAGGTCAGTTTCCCCAATCTTATTGTTCCACACCCTAGAATGCACGAACGCCGCTTTGTTCTGGAGCCGCTGGTCGAGATAGCGCCGGATGCGATCATTCCCGGCAAGGGAACTGCCGAACTTCTACTGGAACAATGCATGGACCAAGGAGTTACCCGGATCGGATGAATCCCGACATATCTACCATAATGGGAAATTCCAAGTCATCATCACAATCAGCATAAGCCGCAGGTAACGAGGACCGAGTTTATGAACGTATCTGGCCAGCCAACGCGTGTGCTCTCCGGTATGCGCCCGACCGGCAGGTTGCATCTTGGACACTACCACGGTGTGATCAAACCCTGGGTGCAATTGCAGCATGAGCACCAATGCTTTTATTTTGTGGCCGACTGGCATGCATTGACCACCGAGTTTGAGGCCGTCAATGAGAAGAACATGAGGGAAAATGTCTGGGACATGATTATCGACTGGCTGGCATCCGGTGTGGATCCTGAACTGGCTACAATCTTTATTCAATCCCGGGTTCCCGAGCACGCTGAACTTTATCTGTTATTGTCGATGATCAGTCCGCTGGGCTGGCTTGAGCGCGTTCCGAGCTTCAAGGATCAACAGGAAAAATTGCAGAACCGGGATTTGTCAACCCATGGTTTCCTTGGCTATCCGGTACTGCAAAGTGCGGATATCCTCATGTATCGGGCATCTTTGGTGCCCGTGGGAGAGGATCAGGTGCCTCACATTGAACTGACGCGTGAACTGGCGCGTAGGTTCAATTCCATTTTCGGTCGTGAGCCGGACTTCCGTGAAAAGGCAGAACACGCCATTCGGAAATTGGGCAAGAAAATCGGGCGCCAATATCGGGATTGTCAGCAGGCTTATACGGAACGCGGTGATGATTTGGCACTGGCGAAAGCACAAGAGCTGCTGGCGGCTGTTTCTAACCTCTCGCGAGCCGACCGCGACAGACTGTTGGGCTTTCTCGAAGGCGGCGGCCGGCAGATTCTGACCGAGCCTGAGGCCTACCTTACCGAGGCGTCGAAGGTGCCTGGTCTGGACGGACAGAAAATGTCGAAATCATATGGAAACGCGATTTATTTGCGAGATGATCGGGACCGTATCAATACAAGCGTTCGGTCAATGCCAACTGATCCGGCGCGCGTTCGCCGTAACGATCCCGGTGATCCTGACAAATGTCCGGTCTGGGACCTGCACAAGATCTACACGGAAGATTCGACAAAGAAATGGATTCGCGAAGGCTGCACCTCCGGCTCCATTGGCTGTCTTGATTGCAAGGAACCTTTGATTGACTCACTGCTGCAAGAACAGGACCTACATGCTGAAAGGGCAAAACCCTACATTGAGGATCAGGGATTTCTCAAAGGCGTGATTGCCGAAGGCTGTGAAAGGGCAGGTGCCGTGGCAGAAGCGACCATGAGTGAGGTCCGTCGTCATGTCGGCACTGCAGGATATCGTTAGTAGAATTGGAAAAAGACCCTCAAGCGACTGATACGGATGCGTCGACCTTCAAGGGAAGAGAGGTTCCGACTGATCTTTTCATCCCACCGGACGCACTGGAGGTCATCACGCAGGATTTCGAGGGCCCGCTGGATCTGTTGCTTTATCTGATACGAAAGAACAGTTTTGATGTTTTGAACATCCCTGTGGCTGAGATTGCCGACCAGTATGCGAGATATATCGACTTGATGCAAAAGATTCAGTTGGAACTGGCGGGTGAGTATCTGGCTATGGCAGCGACTTTGGCGCAGATCAAGTCCAGGCTGTTGCTCCCACCCAAGTCATCTGAGGCTGTTGATGAAGAGGAGATCGACCCTCGTCTCGAATTGGCCAGGCGACTGCAGCAGTACGAGATTTTCAGGAATGCTGCAGAAATGCTGAACGGCAAGCCGAGAGTGGGGAGAGAGATATTCGTTGGCCATGCCAAAGGAGTCGTGCGCAATGTCGTGCCGATCTACGAGCTGGTCGAACTGAGTGATCTGATCGAGGCGTTTCAGGGCGTACTTCAGTTGGCCGACCAGAATGCCGCTATCGTGATGCAAAGAGAAAACATTTCGGTGAAGGATACAGTCGATGAGATCGTCAACAGATTGAAAAGCAACAGTCAACTGCGTTTTGATGAGATTTTTGACAAGCGAAAAGGGCGGGCCGGAATGGTTGTTGCATTTCTTGCGTTACTCGAGCTGATCAACTCCGGGAGAATCTATGCAATTCAGGCGGACTCCAATTCCCCGATTCACATTCGCTTGACGGACTGACGCGCCATGGATCATCAGGAATTGAAAAGAATCGTTGAGGCGGCAATTTTGACGTCCGACGTTCCGGTGACCGTCGAACAGCTGAGCAGTCTATTCGATGAGCAGGACGGTGCGACGATTCTTGACGTTGAGCGTGCTTTGCTGGATATTGAAAGAGACTGTGAGAACCGCGGTGTGGAACTGAAGAGAATCGGAGGCGGTTACCGCTATCAATCCCGTGAAAAATACGCGGAATGGTTGCGTCGACTGTCGGAGATCCGGCCCAGGCGATATTCCCGTGCGCTGATGGAAACGCTTTCAATCATTGCATTTCGTCAACCGGTTACCAGAGGAGATATCGAGAGTATCCGAGGTGTTTCTGTCTCAACAGAAATCATGCGTACTCTGCTGACAAATGAATGGATTGAACAGGCGGGCGACAAACAGGTTCCAGGACGCCCCGCATTGTTCAAGACAACGCTGAAGTTTTTAGAATACTTCAATCTTGAGTCACTTGATGACCTGCCGGCTCTGGACTTGCTTGAAAAACAGGCATCATCGGAGCCTCCTTCCGATGAGAGTGAACTGAACGAGTGAGTCTGCGACACCTTTCGCCTCCAGCATGAGCAATTGCGGAAATGAGCGAGCGAATTCAAAAATATCTGGCTCGTAAAGGCTTCGGTTCCAGAAGAGAGATTGAGCAATGGATTAAGGAGGGACGGGTTCGACACGATGGCGGTGAATATAAGCTGGGCGATCGGGTTGAATATGGTGATCTTGTAGTTGTTGATGACCGACACATTACGGTGAGCGAAGGCGCATCAGTGACACGTGTGATCGCGTATCACAAAAAGTCGGGCGAAGTCTGCAGCCGAAATGACCCTGCAAATCGTCCGCTCACATTTGACTCCCTTCCACCAATTGAACATGGTCGATGGGTCTCAGTAGGCAGGCTTGACCTCAACACAACTGGCTTGTTGCTCTTCACCAATGACGGCAGTCTTGCGAATTCACTCATGCACCCGGCGAATGAGATTGAACGGGAATATCTTTGCCGGGTATTCGGCGAGGTTTCCGAGCAGAAACTGATGGCTTTGCGAACTGGCGTCAGATTCGACGGTGAAATTCTTTTCTTCAATCAGATCGAGACATTGAAAGGGAAAGGAAGCAACCAGTGGTACAGGATTATCCTGAAGCAGGGCAGGAATCGTGAGATCCGTCGGGCCTGGGAAGCTGTCGGCAATCAGGTAAGCAGACTGAAAAGGGTTAGATACGGCAGCATTGTTCTGGACAATAGACTCCCCCAGGGAAAGTGGAAGGAACTGGACCGGACGCAAACATCACAACTGATGCAATCCGTGAAGTCGACCGTTTGATTCATTGTGGAATGAACGGCAATTTTCTACTGACTTTAAGGAATTTTCGGCATACAACTATTTCCAGTCTCTGCAATCGCCTGTATCACTTGGTATTTTGACTGCCCGCTCTCGTCCCTTTTGTAAATACCCCGCGAATCTCAACTGGAAGAGCCCCATAAAATTGACTGGATCTGGGAGACTGAATCGACAATGAAATCCGCTCCCCAAGACATCGGGTCGTCTCCAGGTGGAATGTATCCGTAGGTTACTGCGAGAGTCTGGACGCCCGCAGCTCGACCCGCCTCGATGTCGCGCGAGGAATCGCCGATAAAAATACAGTTGTCCGGCGCAGTCTGCGCCAGTTTGCATGCGTGAGTGACTGGTAACGGATGCGGCTTTCGCTCTGGCAGAGAGTCACCGCCGATTACGCAGGCAACGTTTTTGGAAAGACCGAGCTCGTCCATCAACTCCAAAGTCAGATATTCCGGTTTATTGGTAACGATTCCCCACAACATGCCGGACTCGATGCACCGATTCAGGATTGATGGCATTCCAGGAAATAGCTCTGTATGTACACACAGATTCTTTTCGTAGCGGTCAAGGAATCTGGAACGAAGTTCTTCAAAACCACTTTCACCGGGCGAACATCCGAACCCTGCGCGAATCAGGGCCGGTGTCCCGTTGGAAACTTGCGGACGCAATTCCTCAAACGGTATGGCTGGTCTGGAATCCTCCTTGAGAAGATGATTCAATGCACCGACCATATCCCGCGCAGTATCAGCAACGGTTCCATCCAGATCAAATAGTGCGAGGCGATACTTCTTCAAGATCGAACGCAATGGGCAATGTAGTTGACTTCGACCCCCGAAGATAGTCGAAACGATTGATTCAGTGGGTTGTACTGCACCCCAATGAGTGATTGCAATCTGACGCCGGCACTTCTGCACCATTGGTTGAGTTCCGAGGGGCGGATGAATTTACTGTGCTGATGCGTGCCCCTGGGCAGCGCATCAATAATGTATTCAGCACCGACAATTCCGATCAGCCAACTCCTGAAGGTCCGATTCAGGGTCGAAAAGTACAGACTTCCACCTGACCTGGTCAACTGACTGCAGGCCTGGATGATTGAAACAGGATCAGGAACATGCTCGAGCAGTTCCATGCAGGTGACGATATCAAATTCAATCGAATGGGTTTCGGCATAACGTTCAACCGTGGAGTGAACATAGTCAACTTCAAGGTTGCTTTCCAGAAGATGCAGTCTTGCCACTTGCAACGATGCTTCGCTGACATCCAGGCCGGTGACGTTGGCGTTGCTCTTCGCAAGTGATTCAGAAAGGATTCCACCGCCGCAACCGACGTCAAGGATCCTGGCTCCTGCGACCTCTGAATGATCCAGTATGAATTGCAGTCTTAGCGGATTGAGCGTGTGCAGCGGCCGGAACTTGCCATTGGGATCCCACCATTGCTCGGCAAGACTGGAAAACTTATCGACTTCAGCGTTGTCTACATTCAATGAGGTCATGCGATTTCTGCCTGGGGTCGGAAACTCAACTGCTTGAGATCCTTGCTTGCCATCGATCAGCCAGTGCCATGCATTGTGAACTGTCAATTGTTGTCAGCGTCCCGAAATTCAATACACGCTTGCCGCCAATCCATACGTTCGTGACTTGGTTGCGCGTTGCGGCATGCACAACCTGTGCTGCCGGGCTATACAACGGCTTTGACTGCAGATCATCGAGATCGATTGCTACCATATCGGCCAGCTTTCCCACCTCGAGACTACCGGTCTTGTGGCTGATTCCCAGACACTTCGCACCGTTGATTGTCGACATTCTGAGTGCTTCATTCACAGCAGCGTTTGCCGGATCTCCACTATGGCCCTTGGCAAGCAAGGCTGCGATTCTCGTTTCCTCAATCATGTTCAGGCTGTTATTGCTGGCCGCGCCATCGGTACCGATTCCGACCGTGATATTGCGGGCAAGCAAATCACTGACCGGGCAAATGCCACTTCCAAGTTTCAGGTTGGACTTTGGGCAATGCACGACACAGCTTCCAGCGTCTGCAAGCATTTCGATCTCCTCATCGATCAACTGTGTCGCATGGACAGCGACCAAGTGCTGACTGACCATTCCGATATTGTTGAGGCGTTCAATCGGACGAACACCGTGCTGATCCAGTGAGTCTGTGACTTCCTGTGCTGTTTCGTGGACGTGCATATGCACGCCAAGATCGTATGTCTGGGCAATGTCGGCGATCCTTTCGAAGGTGGCATCCGCTACAGTATAGGGCGCATGGGGCGCGAGCATCGCAGTGACCAGATCGGAGTTCCTGAACTTGCTGTACAAAGCCATTCCCTTTTCGAGGTATTCTTCGGACGAACCTGCCCAGACTGTGGGAAACTCCAAAACAATCATGCCAAGAGATACACGTATGTTCGACCGCTCGGCGATCTCGCCGACCTCATCCGGAAAAAAATACATGTCATTCATGCATGTCGTTCCGCTCATAATCGCTTCGGCAAAGGCCAAAAGAGCCCCATCGCGGACGAACTCGCGGTCTGCCCATTTGGCTTCAAGCGGCCAGATGTGTTGCTCCAGCCAGTCCTTAAGAGGAAGATCTTCCGCAATCCCCCGAAACAGCGACATGGAAGCGTGTGTATGTGCGTTCACGAGACCCGGCATCAAGACATGCCCGTCGAGCGTCACATGTTCGTTCGCCTGGTATTTCCGACTTGCTTCAGACGTCGGTACAATCTCCTTGATCTGATCTTCGACGACTACGACGCTGTGATTTTCCAAAACCGTGTCAGCATCATCGACGGTGATGATCCAGCTTGGGTCAATGATGGTGTCAGCTCTTGGCATGTCCGGTCAATCCACTCAATCGAACTCAGGAAATCCACATCCGAAACTACGCCCGCCCGGTTAGGTTGTGGCTGTTTCTAAAGATACGTAAGACGATTCTCAACTCGGCGGCTCGACTCTGAGTGTCAGGATGTCCAAGTCGTGATACTGTTGGTGATGGACGGATGCTGCCATGTGTCGCAACAACCTGATCGAAAGCTCCCGCTCAGTGGCTGTATCTTCTATCTCTTCACCCAAAAGAGCGATTCTGTCCTGCAGATTATATTCTGCACCACCTGCGATAAATTCCAGTACAGCCATACCTTCTTCCTTGTGTGCATTGAGCAGCAGGCGTTGTTTCGTATCCTTCTCACCACCATCAAGCAGTGTCAGCAAGGACTCCTCACTGACAGATTCAAGACGGAGAGCCATCTTCTCGTCCCAACCACAGTAGTTTGAGAAATCCCCGAGAAATTTTCTGATTTCCGTGAGAGATGAAACGTTGAAATCAACCTCCAACTTCCTTCGTTTCGGCTCAATGAGTTCCAGGAACAGTGTCATCAGAATTGCTGTCAGGCCGCCTGCGGTCATGCCGTTTTTCAACATCTCACCGGTATACTGTTCCAGCAGCTCAGGAAAAATCAGGTCTGCCTGACACCCGACTCCAACCCAATATGCCACGCCGACTACCAATCCCTTTCGATAATCGATACCGTCGTTGATGATGATCTTCATGCCCACGACAAATAACAGCGAAAGCAAGACAGTCAGATAGGCAGCCGCGACCGGTCCCGGAATTGCCAAAATGACCGCCAGTCCCTTTGGAACAAAAGCGAGTGTGATATAGATGACTCCTAGTGCGACACCGACTGATCTCGCGCCGACACCGGTAAGTTCCGTGACTGAGACACTGGTCGAATAGGTTGTATTGGGAACAGTGCCGGCAATGCCCGACAATAGATTACCGACACCATCCGCATTGACAGCACCCTGCACAATCTTGAAGTCGACAGCTTGCGGCGAGCGTCTGGACACTCTCTGGATCGCGATGGAATCGCCGACGGTTTCCACAGCACCGATCAACGTGACCAGTATGAAAGCCGGCAGAAGTGTCCAGAATACCGGACCGAAACTGAGATCGAATCCGGGCCAGTCCCCGCCAGGAAGCCCGATCCAATCCGCACTGGCGATGCTGGCGACATCATAAAGGCCGTAGAATCCGGAAACGATTGATCCGATCACCACGCCGACCACCGGTGCCCACAACCTCATCACACCCTTGGCTGACAGTGCAATCGCGAGAATGACCGCTACAGTTACGAATGCACTGACGGGTGCGCCGTGCGGGACACCTCCTTCCGGAACATCATCCAGCAAATCGAAAATAATCGGCATAACGGCAACTGGAATCAACATGATGACAAGCCCGGCAACAGATGGAGTCAGGATTCGTCTGAAAAAGGACAGTTTGGCCGCCAGTACAAACTGGAAAATCGAAGACAGGATAACCAGTGTCGCCAGCATTGCAGGACCGCCTTGGGCAATGGCAGTCACACAAACTGCGATGAACGCACCTGAGGAGCCCATGACGAGGACATGACCTGCACCGATCTTGCCGACTCGAACCGCTTGTATGATCGTAGTGATTCCGCTGATTGCAACAGCTGCAAATACTGCCCACGATACATAGGATGCGCTTCCACCGCCTGCGTTGACGACAATTGCAGGGGTCAGTACCGTGCCGCCGACACAAAGTATGGCAAACTGAAAACCCAGTCCTATAGACAGTGGAATTGGAGGATTTTCGTTCGGTTCGTAACGAACGCTTGAGGTCGTATTGCTACTTGAGTCAGCCATGAAATTAAGATTTTGGGGGAGTAAGGGTCGGCGGGAAAGATTATAGCGAATATGTCGAATGAGACGGCGCGCGAAGTCGACCTGAAAAATGGCACAGCCCCAATTCAGACTGCATCAGCGCACTGATCTGTTGATGTGATTGTCTGTCAGATTTCCTGTCATGTGCAACGCTCCCCTGCCATATCCGGGACGATGCAAATGTACCAATTGCAGGCCGGTGACTGACTTCATGCCTGAGAGATTGAATTGACGTTTTTCGGCCGATTTCAAGATCGAGAATGTGGTAAAATATAGTTCCGATATGAAACTCCCCCCACTTGAATAGCCAGGCACCGTATTCTGTGTCTGTTTTCCGAAATTCCTCAATAAGATTAAAAGGTTGACCTGTGTCTGTAATCGCGAAGAAAACCCTCATCGCCGACTTGGAAAACGAAATGCGTCAATCGTACCTCGATTACGCGATGAGCGTGATTGTGGGACGTGCATTGCCCGATATACGCGATGGCCTCAAACCGGTTCATCGTCGTATCCTGTATGCGATGCATGACCTTAGAAATGACTGGAACAAGCCATACAAGAAGTCAGCACGTATCACCGGTGATGTGATCGGTAAGTATCACCCGCATGGTGATTCCGCTATCTATGACGCCATTGTCCGAATGGCGCAGGATTTTTCCATGCGGTATCCCCTGATTGATGGACAGGGGAACTTCGGCTCGATTGACGGTGATGCTGCGGCGGCCATGCGTTACACCGAAATCCGATTGTCCAGACTGGCGCACGAACTGTTGGCGGACATCGAGAAGGATACCGTGGACTTCGGCCCCAACTATGATGAGACGGAGTTGCAACCGCTGGTTCTTCCGACTCGCCTGCCGAATCTGCTGCTGAATGGTTCCGAAGGTATCGCTGTAGGTATGGCGACCAAGGTGCCGCCACATAATCTCACCGAAACCATCAACGCATGCCTGGCCTTGATCGATGATGATGGCCTGACAACAAGCGAACTGATGAGACATATGCCCGGCCCCGATTTTCCGACCGCCGGCATAATCAATGGCCAGTCCGGAATTATTGAGGCATATACCACCGGGCGCGGTTCCATTCGACTGCGTGGCAGGGTTGAGATCGAGCCGATGAAAAAGGCCAACCGACAGGCGCTGATCATCACCGAGTTGCCTTACCAGATCCTGAAAGCCCGACTGATCGAACAGATTGCCGAACTGGTAAAAGCCGGTACTCTGGACGGAATCAGCATGGTGCGGGACGAGTCCGACAAATCCGGAATGCGCATTGTCATTGAACTGAAGACCGGTGCCAATCCTGAAGTGGTGGAGAATAACCTATACAACTTCACCAGACTTGAGTCCACGTACGGCATCAATTTGGTTGCACTCGAACACAACCAACCCCGTCTGTTCAATCTCAAGGAATTGCTGAATGGATTCATTCGGCATCGGCGCGAGGTTGTCACGCGCAAACTGGAATTCGAGCTGAGAAAGGCACTCGCCCGCGCACATCTCCTGGAAGGGCAGGCGGTGGCGTTATCCAACATTGATGAGATGATTGCGATCATTCGGGAGTCAAAAGGCGGTCCGGAAGCCAGGGCGAAGTTGATGGAACGGCCATGGGATCCAAGTGTCGTCAGGCAGCTGATCTCGCAGAACGCTGCTGATGGCTCGGTCAGGGAATCGAACAATCCACACGTCGGCCTGACTGATCGCGGCTATTTCCTTTCCGAGGAGCAGGCGGTCTCTATCCTGCAGATGCGCCTGCAGAATCTGACCGCACTTGAACAGGATAAGGTATTCGACGAATTCAGGGAGATTTTGGCGCGGATCGACAGAACCAAGGCCATTCTTGCCTCGCAGGAATTGCTGATGAAGGAGATTTCCGATGAGCTGATCTCTATGCGGCATGAATACGGTAAAAACGACAGCAGGCGTACCGAAATCGTCGAAAACGCGATGGATCTGAATAACGAAGATCTGATTGAGCGCGAGGACGTTGTGGTGACAATTTCTGAAGCCGGGTATGCCAAACAGCAGCCGATCTCGGAATATCGATCGCAAATCCGCGGCGGAAGGGGCAAGACGGCCACCACCCATAAGACAGACGACTTTGTCCGCACGATGTTTACCGCAAACACACACGACATGTTGCTTTGCTTTACCAGCCTCGGGAAAGTCTATTGGACCAAAGTCTATCGGCTGGAGCGCGCCGGTCGAACCGCTAAGGGACGACCCCTGGTCAACGTATTGCCCGCTTTGGCGGAAAATGAGCGGGTCACGGCAGTCTTGCCGATCCGCGACGACAACGGCGGCAAGTTCATCGTAATGGCAACCCGCAAGGGTCGAATCAAGAAGTGTGACGTGCACAAATTCTCCCGTCCCAGATCGAACGGTTTGCGGGCATTGAAACTGATGGAAGGCGACGAGCTGGTCAATGTTGAATTCGCAAGCGGAGACAGTGACATCCTGCTGGTCAGTGATGCGGCTCGACTGGTTCGGTTCAATGAAAACCAGGTGCGACCGATGGGACGAACGGCAGCCGGAGTGCGCGGAATCAAGCTGGAATCAGGACAGGAACTTATCTCGATGCTCTGTATCGAACCTGAAGATCGGGAACAGGTGGCGTTGCTGGTTTCGTCGGACGGTGTCGGCAAACGCACCGACGTCAGCGAGTTTCCCAGAAAGTCCCGGGCACTGAAAGGCGTGTACGTCCTGCCTGCTTCACGGCGCAAGCAGGTAAAGATGATTGATGTGCAGTTGGTTAATGATGACGATCATATCATGCTCATTACCGATGGCGGAACCCTGATCAGGACGACCGCAAGTTCAATTTCGAAATATTCGAGAATCGCTGCCGGAGTGCGACTGATCAACCTTCAGGATGATGAAACCTTGGTCGGAGTGGCGATTGCCTCCGACGACGAATCAGACATCGAGACCGACGAAAGTTCATCGACGCAAGTCGCTGACCATTGACCAACTACGTTTTTCTCACCGTAATTCGATCATGAAGCTGGAATCCTTACGCAAGGAAATTGATGCGATTGACGTCGAATTGCAGGAATTGATCACAAAGCGCGCCCAATTGGGTGTCCAGGTGGGACAGATCAAGAACCGGCAGGACAATCCCCAGTTTTTTGTGCCGGAAAGAGAGTCCAAGATTCTGAACGCTGTCATTGAGCGGAACAAAAATGGTCTGTTGAGCGACAAGGATATGATTCAGATCTTCAGGGAAATCATCTCGGCGACCCGAG
The DNA here is from genome assembly GCA_028820695.1 of Acidiferrobacterales bacterium. Classification (NCBI taxonomy): domain Bacteria; kingdom Pseudomonadati; phylum Pseudomonadota; class Gammaproteobacteria; order Acidiferrobacterales; species Acidiferrobacterales bacterium. The sequence continues at coordinate 25,744 of JAPPIB010000002.1, forward strand.
CTTTGGAAGATCCGATTCGTATCGCCATTCTCGGTCCTGAGGGAACGTTCACACAGGCCGCGGCTCACAGTCATTTCGGGCATTCGTTTGACACAGTGTACCGACCGACGATCAATGATGTGTTCTCCGCCGTTGAGCTGGAAAAAGCAACTTACGGCGTCGTTCCGGTTGAAAACTCAATCGAAGGAGTCGTCAACAGCACTTTGGACCGTCTTTTCGATTCTCCCCTTCAGTTATGCGGTGAAATTGAACTTCGGGTTGAACATGCCTTGCTCAGCCAGGCCGACGACCTGTCCGACGTCAGGAAAGTGATGGCTCATCCACAGGCCTTGGCGCAGTGCAGCAACTGGCTGAGCCGAAATTTGCCTGACGTGGAACTGATCCCGGTCAGCAGTAATGCAAAAGCGGTCGATGTCATACGTAACGATGCAGATTCAGCAGCCATTGCCAGTGTGGCAGCGGCTGAAATTTACCATGTTGGAGTTCTCCGGACGAATATTGAGGACCGCGTCGGCAACACCACGCGTTTTCTCATAATCGGCAAGATCGCGACCCGGTCTACCGGCTACGACAAAACTAGTATTCTGGTGTCAAAGAAAAATGAAGTCGGTTCGTTGGTGGAACTGCTTGAGCCCTTTGCGAGATTGGGTGTGAATATGTCGAAAATCGAATCTCGGCCCAGTGGGAAGGCGATGTGGGAGTATGTGTTCTTCATCGATTTCGAGGGGCATGTGGATGATGAGAACATCAAACAGCTGTTCGAGGAATTGAAACAAAGGGCACCACTATTCAAATTGCTGGGATCATATCCCCGAAGTGTTAGTTGATGCCAGACAAGTTCTCGCCCTATGACATAGTCTCATCAGGGTTGCGCAGTCTCAGACCCTATGACCCCGGGAAGCCGATCGAAGAGCTCGAACGGGAGTATGGAGTTCGCAATGCAATCAAGGTGGCATCCAACGAAAACCCGTTGGGCGCCTCCCCCAAGGTCATCAGACTGATCGCGAACACGTCCAGTCAGATACACCGCTATCCGGATGGTTCCGGGCATGACCTGAAGAATGAATTGGCCGTCCGCCACAATGTCGGAGCCGACCAGATTTGCCTGGGCAATGGATCGAACGATGTGTTGGATCTGCTCGCCCGCGTTTTTGTCAAGCCCGGGCAGGAAGGTGTCATTTCGCGACACGCGTTCATCGTTTATTATCTGTCGCTGATATATGCACATGCGAAAGCCCGTGTGGTCGATGCAAAGAACTACGGACACGATCTGGAAGCGATGGCGAACGCAGTCAGTGACGACACGGCAATCATGTTCATCGCAAATCCCAATAATCCCACTGGAACCTGGTCGACAGAAGGTCAGTTGCGACAACTGCTCAACAAGGTTCCCTCACAGGTGATTGTTGTCGTCGATGAGGCGTATGCCGAGTACACTGAACAACCGCAATATCCTGATTGCACACAATGGTTGGCAGACTATCCGAATCTGGTGGTAACGCGGACTTTTTCCAAGATTTATGGGTTGGCCGGCATGCGAATCGGCTATTCGGTCTCATCACCTCAGATCAACGACCTGATGAACCGGGTTCGCCACCCATTCAATTGCAACAGCTTGGCCATGTCAGCCGCGCTGGCGGCATTGGAGGACACCGACCACACTGAACGCAGCCGTCAACTGAACCGTGAACAGATGCAATACTTGCGCAATGGGTTTTCGCAGCTTCAGCTGGATACGATCGAATCTGTCGGAAATTTCATCTGTGTCGACCTGAATGGCCCAGCGATTCCCGCTTATGAAAGCCTGCTTGGACTTGGCGTGATTACACGACCTGTTGGAGGCTACGAAATGCCAAATCATCTTCGGGTATCGGTAGGAACTGAAGCCGAGAACCTGCGCGTGATGGAAGCTTTTGAAAAACTGAAGGAACTCAAAATTATCTGAAAAGCGGCATAATTGAACCGCATAGGCGCCAAAAGACATGACTGATCTCATCCGCTGATGATTGCCAATAGAAAGACTCGGTACCGATTGGTATGCTCGCAGCCAAACAGAATGGATTGACTGACGGCAGCCCTTTGTGCGCGAAGATTCCGTTTCGAATTTGAGAAGTCATGATCATAGATAGGCTACTTGTAATCGGTGTCGGCCTGATCGGCGGTTCGTTGTCCCTCGCACTTCGCAAAGCTGGAGCGGTACGGGAGATTGTCGGGGCCGGGCGTAATGAGAACAATCTGAAAAGAGCGATCGAGCTGGGCGTGATCGATCGCTACTCCCTGAATTTCGCAGATGAAGTCCCGTCTTCTGACGTTGTAGTTATTGCGACACCGATGCTGGCAATGGATTCGATATTTGAAACCATCGTATCGACGAACTATCGGGATTCGATCATTACTGATGTTGGCAGTGCCAAGACACTGCTGGAGGAATTGTCAGACAGATATCTGGATTCGTCTTTCACTGGTTTTGTACCTGCACATCCGATCGCCGGGCGAGAGTGTTCGGGAGTGGAAGCCGCATCTGAGAACCTGTTTGAGAATATGCGAACCATAATCACACCCACAGCTCGCAGCAGTTCGCATGCGATAGAAAAAGTCAGGGACATGTGGGCCGCGACAGGCTGTGTTATCGACGAGATGGATGTCCAGTCTCATGATGAGATCCTGGCGGCAACCAGTCATCTGCCACACGTTGCAGCGTTTGCCCTTGTCAACTATATCGCCAATCATCAAGACAATCGCGAGTGTTTCCAAATGGCCGCAGGCGGGTTTTATGACTTCACTCGGATTGCGTCCTCCGATCCGGTCATGTGGCGCGATATATGCTCCGCCAACGCTTCCCTGATCCTGCAGGAGTTGAACGGGTATATTGATAATCTTCAGCAAATATCAGCTTGCATCTCTTCCGGGAACATTGACGAAATCGAACAGATATTTCGAAATGCGAAGTCTTCCCGCGACGAGAATCTGAAATTGGATTCCCATCAGCAACCATAATCGCAGGATAGATTGTGATCAGTTACTCTGTAAGCCCCGGCAAACCGTTGACAGGAAGCCTGACATTACCTGGAGACAAGTCGATATCTCACCGGTCTGTTATCTTCGGCTCGATTGCAAAAGGGCGGTCGGTCATTGAAGATATCCTTCTCAGTGAGGATGTGTGGATGACGATCAACGCATTTCGGACCTGCGGCATTGATATTCGTCAAGATGGTTCGGAGTTGACCATCGAAGGCAAAGGGTTAGGAGGGTTGCAGAAACCTCATTCCGACATCTACTGTGGAAACTCAGGCACATCACTGCGACTTCTCACCGGGTTGTTTGCAGCCCAACAGTTTCCGTCAAGATTCACCGGAGACGAATCTCTCTCCACCCGCCCGATGCTCCGCGTAGTCGAGCCATTGCGGCAGATGGGTGCGAATATTACACTGTCTGATAACAACAGCTTGCCGGTTTCAATCACGCCGAGCGAGCGGTTGAGTCCAATTGTTTGGAAACTGCCCGTCGCCAGCGCACAAGTCACGTCAGCAATACTGTTGGCTGGGCTATATGCAGTAGGTAAGACCACCGTAGTTGAACCTGAACTCACTCGGAATCATACCATGAATTTTCTCGATGCTTTTGGTTGTCCGGTAGAGCGGGATTCAGGCAGAATTTCCATCACTGGAGGTTCACAGCTTACAGGACAGCGCATTCAGGTGCCAGCCGATTTTTCTTCGGCTGCATTTTATATCGTTGCCGCTACAGTCACACCTGGTTCTGATCTGACTCTGAAAGGGGTTGGAGTCAACCCGACCCGGACAGGTCTGCTTGACGTACTGAAGTCAATGGGAGCAAAGGTTGAACTTATGAATGCAAGAGAGGTCGGTCCGGAACCCGTTGCGGACATTCGGGTGCAATGTGCTGACTCCCTCGAGGGTACTGTAGTCAATCCTGACCTGATTCCAAAAATGATTGACGAAATTCCCATTCTGGCTGTCGCAGCAGCCTGTGCCGACGGAGTAACGGTCATTTCGGGCTGTGAGGAACTGCGTGTGAAGGAAAGCGACCGCATTCATTCGGTAACAACCGGACTGGCGAACATAGGAATTTCTGTCAGCGAACGCCATGACGGCTTCGTGATCCAAGGTAGCAAGCGAAGTGGAGGAACTGTTGACAGTTTCGGTGACCATAGGATCGCCATGGCTTTTGCAATTGCAGGATCTGTGTCTGAAACCGGCGTTGAGGTCATGAACTGTGATTGTGTCAACACTTCATTTCCAGGGTTCGCTGACATTGCACGAACGGCCGGTATGAACATCGTCGAAAGTGGTACCGGGAAATGAATTCATTTTCGAAGGTGGTCACAATTGACGGGCCGGTGGGTTCGGGAAAAGGTACAGTCGGGCAGAAACTCGCATTGAAGCTGGGTTGGAAGTTTCTGGACAGTGGTGCACTTTATCGGACGTGTGCCCTGGTCGCGACAGACAATTCGCTGGATGGCGGAAACCCAAGCGAGATCCTGGAAATTGTCCGAAGCAGTGATTTCAGGTGTGAGCCGCGCCCAAATGGTGAGGAAGCTTTGGTGTTTATTGGCGGTATGGATGTCAGTGAGCGGATTCGAACACCGGCAATTGCGCAGTTTGCATCTGAATTGGCTGCAAACAGCTCAATTCGCAGTGGGTTGTTGCCAATACAGAAGGATTATCTGCAAGAATCCGGCTTGATTGCGGACGGACGGGATATGGGTACGGTTGTATTTCCAGACGCATTGTTGAAGGTTTATCTGGATGCCAGTCGTGAAGCCAGAGTCAAAAGAAAGTGCATACAGTTGAAAAAAAAAGGAATTTGTGTTAACTTTGAGCCCCTTTATGAAGAAATTGAGCAGCGTGATACGCGTGATTCGAACCGAACACACGCCCCGCTTGTAATACCCGAAGGTGCATTGGTTATTGACACTTCAAACTTGTTGCCCGACGAAGTCGTGGTTCGAATTGTCGATAAATTGAATACCATGCCTGAACGGCGTTAATAAGATGTATTTTGTAATAACAGTCTGGAGCTGATTGATAAATATGGAAGAAACGTTCCCACAACTATTTGAGGAAAGTATCAAAGACGTTGAAATGCGCGCAGGCGAAATTGTGCTTGCCCAAATCGTTGAGATTGACAAGGACTATGTACTTGTCAACGCTAATCTGAAATCTGAGGCCGAAATTCCAATTTCGCAGTTCAGGGACATGAAAGGTGAGGTAAATCTGAAAGTCGGTGATGAAGTGGAAGTCGAGATTGAATCCATCGAAGATGGAAGCGGTCGCACACGTCTTTCCCGGGATAAGGCTTGTCGGGTTCAGGCATGGGAAAAAATTGAAACGGCATACTCAGAACAGAGTGTCATTCTTGGCGTGATCACCAGTCGGGTGAAAGGTGGCTTTTCAGTTTCACTTGAGAATGTGCGGGCTTTTCTTCCAGGGTCTCTATATGGTGCGCGCATTGCACCGGAGGGCGAGAATTTCGAATTCGAAAAAGAGCCTGTGGAATTCAAGATTATCAAGTTGGACCGTGCCAGAAACAACGTCGTGATTTCCAGAAAGGCTGTATTGGATAAAGAACTGTCTGAGGAGCGCGAAGCGCTGTTGGAAAGCCTGGAAGTGGGGCAGATCATTCAGGGCATCGTCAAGAACCTTACCGATTACGGTGCATTCATCAATCTTGGCGGAATTGACGGACTGTTACACATTACAGATCTTGCCTGGAAACGCGTCAAGCATCCATCCGACATTCTGACCATTGGTGAGGAAATTTCGGTAAAAGTTCTGAAATGCGACCGTGAACGATCTAGAATCTCGCTCGGACTCAAGCAGTTGACCGAGGATCCATGGTCGAACATCGACCGGCGATACAAGGTTGGAGACAAATTAATCGGCAAGGTTACAAGTCTGACGGACTACGGTGCCTTCGTGGAGATTGAGGAAGGAGTCAAGGGACTCGTCCACGTCTCTGAAATGGATTGGACTTCCAAGAATGTCTATCCAGCCAACATATGCGGTGTTGGCGATGAGATCGAAGTGATGGTTCTTTCAGTGGATCTCGAACGTCATAGAATTTCTCTCGGAATCAAACAGTGTCAGTCGAATCCGTGGGTGGAGTTCGCATCCAAGCACGCAAAAGACGATCGGATAACGGGTCGAATCAAGTCATTTACAGATTTTGGAATTTTCGTTTCACTGGAAAATGGAATTGACGGATTGGTTCACAGCAACGACATAACCTGGAGTGGTGACAGTGAGGCGGAACTCAGAAAGTACGACAAAGGCGATGATATCGAGGTTGTCATACTCACAATAGACGCTGAGCGACAACGAATCTCGCTGGGTATCAAGCAGATCCAGGAAGATCCATTTTTCGCATATGTAGCCGAAAATGGTAAAGGTTCGGTAGTCAAGGGAACCGTTGATGAATTCGAGGAAAAGCGTGTCATTGTCAGTCTTGCCGATGGCGTGAAAGGGATGATTCGAGACAACGAGCTCGCAAAGAGCAAATACAAGGAAACGAAGTCAGCCATGGAAGTCGGGCAGGAAGTCGAATCCAAAGTTCTGAGTATTGACCGCAAGAATCGAAAAATATCACTTTCAATCAAAGCGTTATTGATCGAAAGTGAGAATCAGGATTACCAAAACTATGCGAAAGAGGACACAGGCCCCACGCGAACTTTGAGAGATAAGCTCAAGGAGAAATTCTTCACTTCGACAGAAGAGTGATGATGCTGAACTGAAAGGTATACCGCTATGACAAAAAAAGAATTGATCGACTCGTTGGCGTCCATTCACAGTGACCTGCACAGGGACGATGTCCATAAGGCGGTCGATTTGATATTGGATTGCATTAGCGACGGACTCGCTGAAGGCAAACGCGCTGAATTCCGAGGCTTCGGAAGTCTGCAACTGCGTTACCGGAAGGCAAGAAGTGGCCGCAATCCCAGAACCGGTGATGCCGTAGCTGTCCATGGCAAGTATTTTCCAAGGTTCAAGGCAGGCAGGGGACTACGGGAACGTGTGAACAAACCCGTAGAGGGTGTCGACGACTGAGGCAGGCTGCACCGATCTTGTAATCTGATACTTCGGTACTTCGTGCACTTGCGTCGATTACTTTCGAGGTAGGTCGGCTTGAAAAAGATTCTTGTCGTCTTTATCGCTGTTGTCGCCCTATTGTTCGGGGTGACATTCACCATTCGAAATCCACAAGTAGTCGAATTATCCTACTATTTCGGAATTCAATGGCAAGGCCCGCTTTCCTGGTTGGTGATCATGGTCTTCGCTCTGGGCGTGTTGATTGGAATCGTGATCAGCTATCTGCTCTTCCTTAAGCGGAAATTCCTATCCAATCCCAAACGGTCCAAGCCGTCGGAGGTTTAGATGGAACCTGAATGGCTGTTACTGTTATTGCCTGTTGCAGCGGCATCCGGGTGGTTCGCGTCGAATTCGCTGTCGTTTCCATGGCGGAAGCGAAACCGAATACCTTCCATCTATCTCCAGGGGATCAATTATCTGCTTAATGAGCAACACGACAAGGCGATTGAGCTTTTTCTTGACATGCTTGAGGTGGATAGCGAAACCATAGAGATTCATATGACACTGGGCAATCTCTATCGACGAAGAGGGGAGATTGAGCGGGCGACACTCATACACGAAAATCTCATCGATCGTTCCGATCTGACTGCCGAGCAGAAAAAAAATGCTTTCTTTGAGTTGGGCTATGACTTCTTTACGGCTGGAATCCTTGACCGGGCAGAACGAATATTTACTGAGCTCGCTGAAGACAGCAGGTTTCAGGAGCCGGCTTACGAAGCGTTGCGGGACATCTACGAGCAGGAAAAGGAATGGGACAAGTGCCTTGCCGTTACGAACAAACTCAATCGTTCGTCATCCAAGGACTATTCGGCACTGATCGCCCAATACTACTGCGAAAAGGCTGAGGAGGCAATTCGGGAAGGTCGCTACGATCTGGCCGAAGAGAACATCAAGGAATCCCTGTCTTTTGATCACAACTGTGTACGAGCCATACTGCAGTCGGGTCGGGTCAAGGCTATTCGAGGAGAGCACGAAACGGCAATATCGATCTGGCGGTCTCTCGAACAGAAGAATCCCAAATACGTTCTCGAGACCGTTGATCTGGTCGCTGAAAGTTACACGGCGATTCATCAAATCAGCGAATTGGCTGAATTTCTGCGAGTCATAGCAGAGGCAACATCCGATACGGAACTGGCTGTTGCATACGTCGATGCACTGGAAGCGCAGAACAAGGATGAGCGGGCCAGCCAGTATCTGATCGAATGGATCAGAAGCCATCCCTCCTTGCATTGTCTACATCGATTGATACTGCTGAAACTCAAGGAATCTGAGGGCAAAAGACCATCCACCGATTTCATGTTGATTGAGACTCTGATTCGTCGCGAAATGGACTCGGCGAGACACTATGCCTGCCTGAGGTGTGGGTACACCGTAAAAACACTTCATTGGCAGTGTCCCGGATGCCGGGGATGGAATACGATCATGGCGACTCGCTCCACTGCATTGCCGAATGCGAATAAAAAAGAATTGAGTCCGCCCTTGTATGGTCGATAGGATTCGATGAGTTCTGCAGTTATTGCGATCATCGGGGGTTCATGGTCCGGCGCATTACTGTCAGGAATATCTGTCGAGGAACAGATTGAACTGACTACCCCGTATGGCGACCCGTCTTCTCCAATTGTACGTGCGATCTACAATGACCAACCGATCTATTTGCTGCATCGACATGGCACGCCACATTCGATATTGCCACACAAGATCAACTATCGAGCCAATATTTGGGCACTTTCACAACTGAAAGTCAACACCATTGTGGCGATCGCGACATGCGGCGGCATCCGCCCGTCGCTGGGCCCGGGTTCAATATTGATACCCGACCAATTAATCGATTACACCTGGGGCAGGGAGTCGACATTCCTGGATGGGTCCGAAGGACAAATAGGCCATCTGGAAATGACCCACCCATATTGCTCTCAACTCAGGGATGCCCTGATCCGTGCTGCAAAGCATGTCAATGTGGCAGTTGTGAATGGCGGAGTTTACGGAATTACCCAGGGCCCGCGATTTGAGACACCGGCCGAGATCGACCGAATGGATAAAGACGGAGCGGATGTTGTGGGAATGACCGGAATGCCTGAAGCGGCATTGGCGGCAGAAAAATCGATTTGCTATGCAACGGTGAACTTGATTGTAAACCCGGCTGCGGGGCGTGCAGATTCCGCAATTGGCATAAGTCAGATTGAACAGGCTTGTGAGTTAGGCTACGAACGACTGAATCGATTGCTCGCTGAGACTCTTGCAATTGTAAATTCAACGAATCACATGAAACCCGACAGCACGGTCATGTGGATGTAAATATCTGAGATCAATGTTGCGTTGGCGGCATCAGCTGGAATGTACCCGATAATTGCCTGGCGATAGCAACATTGGGGCGGTGGACCGGGTTATCGCGGGCGGACCATGTAAAAGATCACTCCGAACTTTGGATGATCGAAATAGTGCAGTTCCCCGATCCGCACCTGACGTTTTTCATTCAGTGTATATTCGGTGCCTTTGGAGTACAGTAACACCGGTTTGTCCAATTTGACCAAGCCTTTTTCCACTGGCTGCGTCGGATTGTACGTAGCGTCTATTTCCACTTGCAGAATCAGTTGGACTTCGTACAGGGCAATCTCTCCGGAAAGCAAAAGATTGGGGGTCAGGGAAAATTCCTCATGTTCAACGTCGAGCGATACAGCAACTGTACGACTTCGCCTGACCGGTTCCTGCACCCAGCTCAAGTGACTCAATATCGTATAGTTCGGATGTTGATTCAAAATGTTTGCGATACCCGTCAGTTCTGTTGATTGGACGGGTCTGGGCGCTTGGTTCGATATCAAATCAGGCGCTTCAACAAGACCGGATAGCTGGTCGGATTCATCAACAACAATTTCCTCCGATGGTTTCAGGAACCATTCCGGATTTTCGGAGGCCTTGTTGACGTGCGCGAATACTATGGCTTCGATATGTACAGGTGCGGCCGAAGCGGCCGAGAAAGTCAACACAGCATATGTCAGAAAACTGACGCGGAGGAAGTACGATACAGTCATTAATGAATTCTTCTTATCGGGCTCACTAAACCTATTTTAAGGGAATCATGTATTTGCAGCCACCATAGAACGGTCAACGAACAACTAGACCGATATGAGCTGCCGCAACAGATTCGAGCGATGTCGACACCTGGTTACCGACTGAGCAGTACAAATTGTACTACCTTGACTTGTCCAGTGGCATCTCGTGCAGCATCTTGGTGGACCTAACGAGAACCGCAGTTAGCATATACGAAACCGGTGCCTCGACCTAAGCATCTGACTTTGTTCGATTATTAACCGAATAGGACTGATGCCGAATCGTATTGCAATCATCTTTCAAGAGAGAACTCAAGCACTCAGAGCATCAAAGCCGCCGACTGGCTGATCATTCATAGTTGCGCATTGTCGGACCGGAAAATTATTCGCCAGGATGAATTCGATGGATGAGGCGTTTTCGTTAACTGAAAACCGTTGGTATGACTCGCGATCGCAAGGGGGC
>JAPPIB010000003.1 GCA_028820695.1 Acidiferrobacterales bacterium
ATTATACCGGCAGGGCTTTTCTTGTTTTTGACTTGTCTAAAGAGATTTCAGGGCTCCTGTAGTGGGTTGCGGAGAATCTCCTGTTGTCATCAGCCACGCCGCTCCGGTAATGTTATGCAGTCCCGAAGCAAATGCGTTGAGTCCAAGGCCGATTGTCTGCGATATCCCGAGTAGAGTTGACAGCACGGCAGCGATGTCGACGACACTCCCCCAAGGCCCTTCCATTGTTCGTCCGAACAGAGAACTCAATCCGGACCGTATTGTCAGAGGCAAATTACGGCGATAACTGAAAAACGCAAGTGAAATCCCGACCAGCGAATATGTTGCCCATGTCCCTAGTCCCCAATACAGAAATGCGTAGTGATATGCGCCGCGAACTGCCGATTCCGTTCTGGGAATCGCCAGGTCGTCAATCGCCGCGATTGTGCCTGCAGCAAGCTGTGTCTGGTATTCGGCAAAGACATCCGCACCTTCTGCCAATGTGATATTGCTACTTGCAAATAGTGCCTGAATCGCCTGCTTGCTCATAATGATTTCAGGATTGTTACCCAAGTGCCATATTGGCTCCGCAGTGGCATAACCCAGCATGCCAATACCGATACCTGCACCAAACATCATCGAAAACCATGAGAAATCCGAAAATTCCGGAGTCCCGTCCGGAGGTCCGAGCTTGACTCTGCCAAATGGTGGATATATCGCAATAAACACGCAAACGATGCAATAGAAGGCAACGGCGTAGATATAGTAGGCGTTGAAGTGTTCCAGCGACCAGTTCTGGATGTCCCTGAGTACCTGTCCGGCTCGTTCTGGGTCCATCGCTGCCCAGATGACAATCAGTGCGATAAGAATTTTTGCTGGCAAGGCAACGGTCTGATTGAATCCTTCATAAAAACCGGATTCTTTCTTGTTTATTTTCAGCTCCTGGAGCGGTGGGTTCAGCGGCATAATTCTGTTCCTCGTAAATTTTTTTGTTGGCTGTGCTAAGGCGTGATTGTGAGGATTATAGATGAAACCCACATTGGAAATTTTCACCTACCGATTCCGCCGTGTGATACGGGACTTCGTCCCTATGGGCATTTGACCAATTGGCGGCCCTCCATGCGCTTCGGATGCTTTGACCTGGTGAGCAGGATTCGCAGCGGAGGTGGTCACGGTGGGTGCGAAGGAAAGAACCTCAAGCCGGAATCCTACACGGAAGCTGCGAACGTAGATTCGACGGGTATAGCAAGGAAGTCACACGCATTGACTTGGGAGATCGGCCATCCTGCTGTTTGAGGCTGCCGGATCATGGAGGATGCAAGAGTGACGGAGACTCTAAATATTTGAATCCGGAAACGAACCTTTTCGCTGGTCGATGAACGCAAGCAGTTCCTGATCGACCATAGGATCCAGGTCCGGTGCCTGATAGTCTTGCAACATCTGCTTCCAGATCTTGTTTGCCCGTTGCGATGCTCTCAGTGAACCATCAGCTTCCCACTGTTCAAAGCTGTTGTTGTCAGCGATCGTCGAGCGGTAGAATGCATTCTCGAAGTTACGTTGTGTGTGTTCGCATCCAAGGAAGTGATTCCCGGGACCGACTTCGCGAATAGCATCGAGTGCCTGGCCGTTTGTGGAAGTGTCAACACCACTTAGAAACTCCTGAATCATAGCTGCCTGGTCGGTGTCCATTACAAACTTTTCGTAACCCATCACCAGTCCGCCCTCAAGCCAACCGGCCGTGTGCAACATGAAGTTGACACCTGCCAGCATCGCTGTCTGTAACGTATTGGCTGACTCATACGCCGCCTGGGCATCGGGTATTTTTGAAGCGCACAAGCCGCCGCCGCTCCGGAAGGGTACGTTCAACCTGCGCGCCAAAGCCGCGCAGAGATAGAGAACTTTAGATGGTTCTGGTGTTCCGAAGGTCGGGGCGCCTGACTGCATTGAGATTGAGCTGCTGAACGTTCCAAAAATTACCGGTGCACCCGGCCGTACCAGCTGTGCGAAGGCCATTCCCGCCATGGCTTCGGCAAGAATCTGTGTACAGGTGCCCACAACAGCGACCGGAGACATGGCGCCGGACAGTATGAAAGGGGAGATGACCGTACCTTGGAAGCTTCCTGCGTAGACCTTGAGGGCAGCCAGCATGGTGTCGTCGAATGTCATCGGGGAATTCACGTTGATCAGCGACAGGATGCAGGTATTGTTCTCAACAAAGTCACCGCCGAATACAACTTTCGCCATGTCAACTGTATCCTGTGCCCGTTCGCCACTGGTGACAGAGCCCATAAACGGTTTGTCGCTGTATTTCAAATGACTGTAGACCATGTCGAAGTGGCGTTTGTTGACAGGCAGGTCCACAGGTTCACAGACTGTGCCGCCAGAATGATGAAGAGACGGGGAAAGATATGCAAGTTTGACAAAGTTCCGGAAGTCCTCGATGTTTGCATATCTTCGGCCTGTGTCAAGATCGCGCACGAAAGGCGGTCCGTAGGCCGGTGCCAAGACGACAGTATCTTTGGCAATGCGGATTGTCCTGTCCTTGTTTCTGGCGTGCTGAACAAATTCCGACGGAGCGTTCGACTTGATGATTTCGCGAAGCATGCCACGGTCGAATCGAACACGCTCACCGTCAACGGAGGCTCCTGCCTTCTTCCATATTCCGATCGCTTCAGGATCGTCTCGGAACTCAATTCCGATTTCCTCCAAAATCAGGTCCGCATTGTCCTCAATCAGCTGCAGGGTCTCAACGGGCGCTACTTCATAGACCGGAACCTTACGTTCGATTTGGGAGATAATCTCGGCCTGTGTATTCGCCCTTTTTGCAATCCGCGCGGCTCGGCCGCGTGTTCTTGATCTTCTTCGTTCACTCATTCCAATCGGTTTTCAGGTTTAGGTTGTATCAATCTTTGCCGCTTCGGGCACCGCGGGGAAATCTGATGGACCGGCGGTAGGGATACACATCTTCCAGCACGCCGTCTCGAATCAGCTGTTGCTTTTCGCGCCAGAATTCGACTGTCATCAGGTCTCCATGAGCTTCACGGAAGTGCTCACCAATTACGCGGTTTAACAGGAAGTATTTCTCGAATTCCTCCGGAAATACATCATCTTCCCCGACAGAAAACCACGGTGTGGTCGACATTTCGTCTTCTGCGTTCCGTGCCGGTGGAATCTTACGGAACTTTAGCTCGCTCAGATATCGGATTTCGTCGTAGTCATAGAAAACCACCCGGTTATTTCTGGTCACCCCGAAATTTTTCAGAAGCATGTCGCCCGGAAAGATGTTGGCCGCGGCCATTTCCTTGATCGCATCGCCATATCCTCTGGCAAAGTACAGTGCCTCCTCTTCCTTTTCGATGTCCTGGAGCAATAGGTTGAGCGGTATCATCCGATGTTCGATATAGACATGCTTGAGGACTACCAGATCGCCATCGAGGACGATGGACCGTGCGCAAGTTTCCTGCAGGATGTCGAGGAGCTCATCACTGAATCTGCTTCTCGGCAAGGCAACATCAGAGTATTCAAGTGTGTCCGCCAGCCGTCCGACCCTGTCGTGTTGCTTGACAAGGTGATATTTTTCTATCACTGTCGAACGCGACAATTTCTTGGGAGGCTCAAATGCATCCTTGATGAGTTTGAAGACGTAGCGATACGAAGGCAGGGTGAAGACCATCATCACCATACCACGGGTACCGGGCGCTTCAACGAACTTGTCATTGGAATGCTGCAGATGATGCAGGAAGTCCCTGTAGAATGCCGTCTTGCCCTGTTTGTGAAACCCGATTGCGGAATACAGGTCAGCCTTACTCTTTTCTGGCAGGATGTTCATGAGAAATCTGACTGTGGCTGACGGGACCTGTGTCTCAACCATGAAATAGGCTCTTGAAAAGCCAAAAACAGCGTCCAGGTCGGCCGGGTTGAGTAACAGTGCATCGACATAAAGAGCGCCGTTTTCGTTATTCAGAATCGGGACAATGAAAGGTGTGGTCCGATAATCATTGATTACGCGGCCGATGAGATAAGCTGCTTTGTTTCGGAAAAACAAGGAACTCAAGACATCAATCTGATAGTTCAGCGCGATTGATCTTTGTTCTCTTGGCAGGACACTGCCAAGATGTCGAAGAATGTTGCGAACATCGCGAGTCAGGTTCTCATACGGCAGGTTGAATTTGAGTCCGGTCAGTATGTCGGCGATCGTATTTTGCAAACCGCTGGTTGATGGGTAGTACGATCGATAAATCGGTTTATCGGCCTGCAGGTATTCCGTGGAGACTGAAGAGCGGACAAAAATATGGGTGTTTTTGTAGTAACGACGATCAAACAGCTTGCAGAATACCGAGTTATAGTAACTTTCGGCAAGTTCCGGCTGTCTGTGTTCCAGCAGAAGGTGGATGTATCGGATTTTCACCTGTTCCCACAGAGGTTCATCAAGCTCGTCGATTTCAAATTCCGACCTTACAGCAGTGATCGTCTCCTGGATGCGCTTGTCGTAGAAATGTATACGTCGTCTGGCGGCTTCCCTGACCTCGCCCCAGGCGGCCATCTCAAACCGTTCCTGGGCACCGGCGGTGATTTCCTGAAAAAGTGTGAAGTGACGTTCGAATCCTCTCAGGATTGTTCGTGATATTTTTTTTGCACGTTTCGACTGACGGAATTCCCGTTCCGGCGGCGCAACCGCCTCCGTTCTCCGAACGCTGGGGAACAGCTCAATCGGTTTGGTAGTTTTTGGCATTGAAAGGAACTGGAATTTCTGGGCAGATGACAGTGAATCGCCTATATGAAAGCAAGGCAGTGCCAAGCCAATAAGATCAAAAAATCAATTCGGAATATTGTAAATTAGGTAGGGTTTTGAATGCTTGGATTTCTATGGTTGTTCAAATCATTTCAACCCAATTGAAGTTCTGAAATATATGTTTAGAAACAATTAGATACTTAAAGAGAATAATGCATTGGCGAATGAAGTAGGCGAATAATGGAAAGTTATGCGAGAGTAGTTGTGATCGGCGGTGGCGTTGTCGGTGTGAGTACGCTGTATCACCTGGCAAAAAAGGGCTGGCGTGATGTTGTACTTTGTGAGCGTACGGAACTGACCGCGGGGTCAACCTGGCATGCGGCGGGGTTGTTGCCGCTATTCAACATGAGTTATGCCGTAGGGCAGCTGCACAAATATTCCGTTGATCTTTACAAGAACCTGGAGGCCGAGACGGGACAGGATGTCGGGTTTCATGTGACCGGAAATCTGCGGCTGGCGTGCACGAGAGACCGCATGGATGAGTATAAGAAATACTGCGGCACAGCCAACACCATTGACGTTCCGTTTGAGATGATTACGCCTTCTGAAGTCAAGGATCTGTGGCCGCTGGTCAATCCCGACGGTTTGGTCGGTGCTCTGTATCATCCCGATGACGGACACATTGCCCCGGTTGATCTGACCAATGCCCTGGCAAAAGGCGCGCGCGACCGCGGTGCTAGCATCCATCAGCAGACTGAGGTAACAGGATTGGAACGGACGCCCGCCGGCGAATGGAAGGTCATCACCTCTAAAGGTGACATCACCTGTGAGCATATTGTGTGTGCAACCGGCAATTACTCACAAACATTCAGTCGGTTGCTTGGGATCCTGATTCCGGCAATTCCGGTTCAGCATCAATACATCGTCACTGATGTGGTAGGCGAACTCAAGGAATATCGGGAAAGTGGTGGAAAGGAACTGGCCGTACTTCGCGAGTCTGATGCATCCTATTATCTTCGCGAGGAGAGAATGGGTTACATTCTCGGACCGTACGAGAAGGGTGCGCCGGCAGTTTTTGCAGACGGGGTGCCATCGACTTTTGAGAAGGATCTGTTTCCAGGTGATCTTGATCGTCTCATGCCCCATGTCGAGGCTGCCATCAACCGGGTTCCCTCATTTGAGACAGCCGGGATCAAGGACATTGTCAACGGACCGATTTCATACACTCCGGATGGCAGTCCGCTTGTCGGACCGGCGTGGGATCTTCCCAATGTCTGGCTGAACGAGGGTCATAGTTTCGGCGTGACGGCCGCGGGAGGCGCGGGATGGCAGCTGGCTGAATGGATGGTAGAGGGAGAACCGACGATTGACCTGCTTGCCGTTGACCCGCGCAGATACGGGGATTATGCACGCGGTCCCTATCTGGTGACGAAGAATGAAGAGGCCTATGCGAACGTGTTCACGGTTCACTATCCAGACGAGGAGCGCCCGGCATGCCGACCTGCAAAAACAAGTCCGATCCATGACAGGCTGGCGGCGCTGGGTGCAGTCTGGGGACAGCGGTACGGCTGGGAGCGACCGAATTGGTTCGCGCCCGAAGGTGTTGAAGCCGTGGATGACTGGAGTTTCCGGCGATCGAAATATTTTGAGCATGTCGGAAATGAGCATAACAACATCAGGAACAATGTGGGCATTATTGACATTACGAGCTTTTCGAAGTTTCAGGTGTCCGGAGAAGGGGCGGAAAACTATCTTGATGGACTATTCGCGAGGAGGCTTCCGAAAAAACCAGGCAGAATCCAGCTCTGCCATGCGCTGACAAAGTATGGCGGTGTAAGGAGCGAGTTTACAGTCACCAAGGATGCCGATGGTTCGTACTATCTGGTCAGTTCCGGAGCGGCCGAACGATTCGATTACAGTTTTCTTAAAAAGCATCTGCCTGCTGATCACACCGTGCGCCTGGACAACCTGACGACTTCTCACGGCACATTGGTGGTTGCGGGCCCGAATTCCCGCAAGGTGCTGGAAAAACTGACTGAGACTGATCTGTCCAATGATGCGTTTCCATGGCTTACCTCACAGCACATTTATGTTGGACTGGCACCGTTGAGAGCGATGCGGGTGAATTTCGTAGGGGAACTGGGATGGGAACTTCATCATCCCATTGAGTATCAGCGGCATATTTTTGAACGATTGATGGAAGCTGGTGCTGAGTTTGGCATCGGACAATGTGGGATGCGGGCGATGGACTCGCTTCGTATAGAGAAATCCTACCGCATGTGGGGGCAGGATCTGACGCGCGAATACACAATCCTTGAAGCTGGACTTGGCATTTTTGTCCATATGGACAAGGGCGACTTTGTCGGGCGTGATGCTTTGCAAGATCAGTTGGACAATGGTGTTCCACAGGAGTTTGTAACCGTTGCGGTCGAGGGAATCAATGATGCGGACCCGCTGGGTAACGAGCCGCTCTGGGATGGTGACAAGATGATCGGACGGGCAACGGCCGGATCGTATGGCCACTTTCTCCGACAAAGCCTTGCAATCGGTTATGTACAGACTGGATACGGCGACATCGGGACTAAATTGGAAATCGAAATTCTTGGAAACCGCTATAATTGCGCCGTGGTCGAGAACTCGCCTCACGATCCCAACAACGTGCGGCTTAGAGCGTAGCTGTATCTGTCTAAATTTTTCTTTTTCTATCGAGGAGCGATATGAAGGTAGTTGTTCCTGTTAAGCGCGTAATCGACGCTAACATCAAGGTCAGAGTGCGAATGGACGGCTCTGGTGTTGAACTGAATAATGTCAAAATGTCCATGAATCCCTTCTGCGAAATTGCCGTAGAAGAGTCAATTCGGATGAAGGAGGCTGGGAAGGTCGAGGAAATCATCGTAGTGGCAGCCGGCCCTCAGCAAAGTCAGGAAACTTTGAGAAACGGCTTGGCTATGGGTGCCGACCGCGGAATTCTGATTCAGACTGATGTCAATCTTGAACCGCTCGCAATCGCCAAACTGTTGACGAAGGTGGTTGAGCGTGAGAATCCCGGAATCGTGTTGATGGGCAAGCAGGCAGTGGACAACGACAACAACCAGACCGGCCAGATGCTTTCAGCCATGCTGAACTGGTCACTCGGTACGTTTGTATCAAAGATTGACGTCGAGGATGACGCGTTCACCGTCGTTCGCGAAGTAGATGGAGGCCTCGAAACCGTACGCTTGTCCAAGCCGTCGGTGATCACGGTTGACCTCAGGCTGAATGAACCCCGTTACGCTTCACTGCCGAACATCATGAAAGCGCGAAAAAAGGAAATTGAGGCGCTGACACCTGATGATCTGGGTGTCGATGTGACGCCCAGGGTGAATGTGCTGGAAGTGACTGAACCGCCTGCAAGGGATGCCGGTGTGCGTGTTCACAGTGCAGAGGAACTGATTGATAAACTGAAAAACGAAGCGAAGGTGCTGTAATGAGCGTATTGGTACTGATTGAACACGATAACAGTGAAGTCAAGTCGTCGACACTGAATACAGTAACAGCTGCGACCCAACTCGGGAGCGACATTCATGGACTGGTAGTTGGATACGATTGTGCCGACGTCGTTTCCACAGCCTCAAAAATCGGCGGAATTTCGAAGATTGTGTCGGTGGATTCCCCCGAGTATCAATTCGGCCTGGTGGAAAACGTCGCGCCGGTAGTCAAGGAGATTGCATCGGGATATTCACATGTGTTGGCGCCGGCATCGACGTTTGGGAAGAATCTCCTGCCAAGAGTGGCCGCGATGCTGGATGTTCAGCAGATTTCTGACATCAGCGAAATTGTCTCGGAAGATACATACATCAGACCGATATATGCCGGAAACGCGTTGGCCAAAGTGCAGTCAACCGACGCGGTGAAACTGATCACAATTCGTACCACCACATTTGATCCAGCTGCGGAAGACAGCGGATCGTCGGCACCGGTTGAGCAATTGTCTGCGCAAGGCGATGAGCAGTTGTCTAATTTCATCAAGCATGACTTGACCCGAAGCGAACGGCCCGAATTGACGACCGCAAGCATCGTCATCTCTGGTGGTCGTGGAATGCAAAGCGGGGAGAATTTCATCATGCTTGAGCAGGTGGCGGACAAACTTGGTGCGGCGGTCGGCGCGTCGCGGGCTGCAGTCGATGCCGGATATGTACCGAACGATTACCAGGTGGGTCAGACCGGGAAAGTTGTTGCGCCTGATCTGTACCTGGCTGTCGGTATCTCAGGAGCGATTCAACATCTCGCTGGTATGAAGGACTCAAAGGTCATTGTCGCAATCAACAAGGATGAAGAAGCACCGATTTTTCAGGTTGCGGATTTTGGCTGGGTAGCCGATCTGTTTACCGCGATTCCTGAGTTGGAATCTGCACTGGAGTAAGGTTTTGAAGCAAGGCTTCGATCAGCCAGATGGAATCTAAAGAAAAAGGCTGATGCACATTACGCATCAGCCTTTTTTTTCTGTGTGGAGAACTTGAGATCAGAACTGGGCGGTTTCTGTCGAGTCAACCATTGCGACGGTGGATGCTTCATTGCCCCCGGCTGTCGCCTCGTTGACCGCATCAAAATAACTGACTCCGACCTCATGCTGATGACGGGTCGCTGAGAAGCCGAATTCCTCGGCGGCGAATTCCGCCTGCTGCAAATCGGAATATCCCTGCATGCCACGCTGGAGATATTTTCTTGCAATGTCAAAACTCGAGTAGTTGACACTGTGAAAACTTGCCAGGGTGACGAATTGATATCGATATCCCATTTCTGCAATGTCATTCTGAAAACTCGCAAGTTCATCCGGTCCCAAGTGCTTTGACCAGTTGAACGACGGCGAGCAGTTATACGCCAGCATCTTGCCTGGAAACTCTGCATGAACACCGTCAGCAAATTGCTTCGCATCATCAAGATTCGGTGTTGAGGTTTCCATCCAGATCAGGTCTGCATAAGGGGCATACGCCAGTCCGCGAGCGATGCACATGTCGATTCCGCCAGTAATTCTGAAAAATCCTTCCGCGGTACGCTCGCTTGTAATATACGGATGGTCTCTTTCATCAACATCTGACAACAGCAATCGGGCTGCTTCGGCATCCGTTCTTGCAATGATGACAGTAGGCACGCCCATCACATCAGCCGCGAGGCGGGCTGATGTCAGATTTCGAATTCCCTGTTGTGTTGACAAAAGCACTTTGCCACCGAGGTGGCCGCATTTCTTTTCAGACGACAGCTGATCTTCATAGTGGATGCCTGCGGCACCGGCTTTGATCATTGACTTGGTGAGCTCGAACACGTTCAGCGGGCCGCCAAAGCCTGCTTCCGCATCTGCAACAATTGGCATGAACCAGTCAATATCGGTGGTTTCCTGACCGCTCAGTTGCTCAAGGGTTTGGATTTGGTCCTGCCGAACAAATGCATTATTGATTCGTTCGATCACTTGCGGTACGGAACTGGCGGGATAAAGCGATTGATCCGGATACGTTTGCCCGGCGTTGTTCGCATCGGCCGCGACCTGCCAGCCGGAAAGATAAATCGACTTGAGTCCGGCTCTGACTTGCTGAACAGCCTGACAGCCCGTATATGCGCCTAGAGATGCGACAAATTTGTCGTTTTGCAAGAAATTCCAAAGTTTTTTGGAACCCATTTCAGCGAGCGTATGTCTGATGCGTACAGAACCACGCAGTCTCTCTACCTCGTTCCAGCCATAATCTCTCTTGATTCCATCCCAGCGCTTCGGTGCGTATTGGGGTGCTGGAAATTCCTTCAAGTCTTCCGCCGGGTCGACTTGCCAGCTATTTTCACCATTTGGCAGTTGGCTCATCTTTTGTGCTCCATTCGTTCGAGTTGCCACAACAAAGTAACAAAGCCACTTTAAGTGGCTTCAGTCCAAAATTATATATGCTTCTGCTCAGGCCACGAATGAATAATTCTCGTTTGTTCCATGAATGTGTGAGCAGGTCTCGAGCAGGTATTGCGGAAGCCGGCCTGCCTGATGTCATAGGCACTTTGCTATGCTGCGCACACTTTTGAGGGGATTTGTGAGCTTCTTGAGTTTCCTTGCAAGGTCAGAAATAGCACAGCAGGTTGGTCATTGGCATATCCTGACCGTCGCACCTTTTCGAACTTCAGGACGTGACAGACAATCCATTCCGGTTGACAACGACTTTGTCGGTCATTGCGGACACCGCATCCACTGCCACCCCAATACCGAAGCTGTGATTGATGCAGTGAGACCCGAATGTATCAGTTCGGACTGCCAAACCCACCGCCACCCGGCGTCTCAATCACAAAGATATCGTTGACATTCATTTCAGTCCTGTCTGTCGAGTTCATGGACTCGATCTCACCACTTGCCCGAATGACATAGTTCTTGCCTGTCTGTCCGGGACCTCCTCCGTCCGCTCCATATGGGGGAATCCGTCTATGTCCCGAGAGAATGGCGGCGGTCATCGTCTCAAGAAATCGAAGTTTCCGAATCGCTCCATTCCCACCTCGATGCCTGCCTTTCCCCCCGCTGCCTTGACGAATTGAAAAACTCTCAAGTCGAATCGGAAAGCGCCATTCCAATACTTCCGGATCAGTTAGCTTCGCGTTCGTCATGTGAGTATGAACCGCATCGCAGCCATCAAAATCCGGTCCTGCGCCTGATCCACCACAGATAGTCTCGTAATATTGATGGGTGTCGTTGCCAAATGTGAAGTTGTTCATGGTGCCTTGTGCCGCCGCCATCACACCGAGCGCGCCATACAGGGCATCGGTGATGTATTGGGACGTCTCGACATTGCCCGCAACGACTGCGGCCGGGTAAACCGGCTTCAGCATGCAGCCATCGGGAATGACGATCTTGATTGGCTTCAGGCACCCCTCATTCATTGGAATGACATCGTCGACCAGGGTACGGAAAACATACATGACAGCGGCACGCGCGACCGAAGAGGGCGCATTGAAGTTGTTCGAAAGCTGGGCGGAGGTTCCCGTAAAGTCAACGACTGCAGTCTGGTTTTCGTTGTCTATGGATATTTCGACCGCGATCACGCTCGCATCATCCATCTCATACTTGAATCTGCCATTTCGAAGGACCTTGAGCACTCGTTTCACGGCACCTTCGGCATTGTCCTGAACATGCTGCATGTAAGCGACAACAACATCCAGTCCAAAATGTTCCACCATGTTCCGGAGTTCTTGCACGCCTTTTTCGTTCGCTGCAATCTGCGCGCGGATATCTGCGAGATTCTGCTCAACATTCCGTACCGGATATTGCGCTCCTTCGAGAATCGTCCTCAGGTCAGACTCCAGCAACACGCCTTCCCGCATCAGTTGCACATCATCCAGCAACACACCTTCTTCCTCGATCACATGACTGTCAGGTGGCATTGAACCAGGGGTAATTCCACCGACGTCGGCATGATGACCGCGTGATGCGACGTAAAATAGGATCGTGCCTTTTGTCTGCTCGAACACCGGTGTGACAACCGTAATGTCCGGCAGGTGAGTGCCACCGTTGTAGGGGTTGTTCAGAACAAATGCGTCTCCCGGCTTCATCGTTTCGATCCGATTGCGAATGATGATCTTCACCGATTCGCCCATCGACCCCAGATGAACTGGCATATGTGGCGCGTTCGCAACCAGGTCACCCTGAGTATCAAAAATTGCACAGGAAAAATCGAGTCGCTCCTTGATATTGACCGAATAGGCGGAATTTTCCAACGAAGCCCCCATCTGTTCAGCGATTGACATGAATAGGTTGTTGAATACCTCCAGCATCACCGGATCCGCGTCCGTTCCGACGACACTCTTGCGAGGTCGGGGTGCGGTTCGTTTCAGAATGAGGTGATTGCATTCAGTCACTTCGAGTTTCCAGTCAATTTCCACGACAGTTGTTCCGGTGGGCTCGACGATGACCGCCGGACCATTGATCTCGTCACCGCATTGAAGCGCTTCGCGAAGATAGACCTTGGTTTCGCGGAATTCACCGGACAAGTACATCTGTGAGGTGCTGGTCGGCTCAAGTTCTGATTGCCTAGATACTTTCTTGAGTCCTGCCTCCTCGTGAACATCTGATCGGCCAATGGCCTCAACAGAAATCGCTTCGACTACGATTGGCTTTTCGGGCATGATGAATCCGAATCTTTGTCGATGTTTGGACTCGAATTCGCTTCGAATCGAGTCATCGTTGTCGGCATCGACCGAAACAGCCGAGTCGGTTCCCTCGTATCGAACGTGAATTCTTTTCTTTATGTCGATGTTGCTGTCGTCTATATGCTGATCCCGTACATCTTGCCTGGACTTGTCGGCGAGTTGCGAGAAGTGATCGTCGAGAGTTTGGATCAGGGCTGGAGACAGCACATCTTCAACGGCCTCCTCATACATGGTTCGAACGTCGGCGAGGCCGATTCCATATGCGGACAGCACACCCGCGTATGGATGAATGAATACGGTTTCGACACCTAGGGCATCGGCAACAAGGCACGCGTGCTGCCCGCCGGCGCCACCGAAACTGCAAAGGGTGTATTCGGTGATGTCGTAGCCGCGCTGAACAGAGATTTTCTTGATTGCGTTTGCCATGTTGTCGATCGCAATGTTCAGAAATCCTTCTGCGACACCATGCGCGGAGCGATCGTCTCCGGTGGACTGCCGAATGGTTTCAGCCATTTCCTCAAACTTCCGAATGACCGCATCGGTATCAAGAGGCTGGTCGCCGGTGGGGCCGAATATTTTCGGGAAATAGTCGGGTTGCAGTTTTCCAAGGATCAGATTGCAGTCAGTGATTGTGAGGGGCCCGTCTCGCCGATAACACGCTGGGCCCGGATTCGCGCCAGCTGATTCAGGACCGACACGATACTTCAGACCATCAAATTTGAGAATCGAACCGCCACCGGCAGCAACAGTGTGAATTCGCATAATCGGAGAACGAATGCGTACCCCCGCAACATGTGTGTCATAAGCGCGTTCATATTCTCCCGCGTAGTGCGAGACGTCCGTGGACGTTCCGCCCATATCGAACGCGATGATCTTGTCGAAACCGGCGGTTTTACTGGTCTCAACGGCACCGACAATTCCACCTGCCGGCCCGGAGAGAATGCTGTCTTTGCCCTGAAAACGGTAGGCGTCTGTCAACCCACCGTTGGACTGCATGAACATCAGCCGCACACCGGACAGATGACTGGCAACCTGATCAACATAGCGACGAAGGACCGGCGAAAGATAAGCGTCGACAACAGTAGTATCGCCGCGGCCGATCATTTTCATCAGCGGACTGACTTCGTGTGAGGTTGACACTTGCGAATAACCGATCTGCCTTGCCATTTCCGCGATGAGATTCTCGTGCCCATGGAACCGATATCCATGCAGAAATACGATCGCGCATGAGCGAATACCCTCGTCAAAGACGCTTTTCAGTTGTTTGTATGCCGCATCGCAGTCGACCTCCTTGAGCACCTCACCGGCCGCGCTGTAGCGTTGGTCAATTTCGATCACTCTGTCATAGAGCAGGTGTGGCAGTTTGATCTGTCTGGAGAATAGATCAGGTCGAGTCTGATAGCCGATTCGAAGCGCGTCACGAAATCCTTTCGTAGTGATGAGTACACAGGGGGTGCCCGTGCGTTCCAACAAGGCGTTGGTGGCAACCGTAGTACCCATTTTGACGGCACTGATCAGGTCGGAGCCGAGATTATCCCGGTTTGAATTGAGAATGTCCCGGATTCCCTGGATTGCCGCATCTTCATATTGTTCGGGATTGTCCGACAATAGTTTGTGGGTGACAATTTGTCCTTGCGGGTCGCTGGCGACGATATCGGTAAACGTGCCACCGCGATCAATCCAGAATTGCCATTGTTCGGAGTTGTCGGTCTGCACCGGAGTATGATTTCAGGTTGTTGGAGTTGGAATGCAGAATAAATGAAACGGATAACCTATCGAAATTTCGGGGCTTCGTTGCGCCTGAGCAGGCACATCCAGGCAATCGGCAACAGGTATCTGCACAGTCAACAATATACAAGAAGTCAGAACAGTCAGTGTGGATTTGAGCGAAGCGCTCATTCCGTCTTTCGCAGCCGTTGTCTGGTGAAACACGACCGCGAGAGTTGGTCTGCACACGCCGAAATTGCTGTGACAATTGTCGGACTTCCCCAGCAATAGGGCGACCGCGAGAAATCGCTTGCTCGATGAAGAATTTATCGGTTCCGTAAAGCCCCGAGATCAGTTCTATCCGCCTGACTGTATCGAATTCTCAAAGACTATGTCACCCGGTAACTCCGCTGCATAGTGATCCAGATGCTTGCCGCCTGCCTCCTGTCTGTCGCAATGTAATTCATCGACGAAGCAGACGATTGGTGACCTTGATGCGGGTACACTTCGCACCGCGGCCATGCTATCATTACACCCGCTTCAGCTTGCAGTTACGGAGTTCGGGTCTGGACACCCAAAGGTAGTTGACTCACTCCATCATTGCAGGATACTGGACAAACCGACCGAGCGAATTGGCGCTGATATTTTCGTCAGTATCGAATTCGACATTACAACGAATATTCCGGACGAATATTTGCATCTATTAACCATGCAATTCAAGGAATTGACATCACTACTAGCTGGGGGCTAATACGATATGGAAGTGAATTTGCACCTCAATGGACAAACCTATCCCGTTGAAGCAGTGGAGGGCAAGCCACTGTTGTGGGTTATTCGAGATGATTTGAAATTAACCGGAACGAAGTACGGTTGCGGGGTCGCTTTCTGTGGCGCATGTACCGTACTGGTCGATGGACAGCCGGTACGTTCGTGTCAGACTTATCTGAATTCGCTTGAGGGCAGGGAAGTTACGACCATAGAAGGATTGGACTCCGAAGTCGCAGCGGCGGTCCAGAAAGCATGGATTGAACTGAATGTTGTCCAATGCGGATACTGCCAGTCCGGACAGATCCTGTCTGCCGTAGGATTGCTGTCGCGGACTCCCGCTCCTACAACCGATGAAATTGACAGGCACATGTGGGGCAATGTCTGTCGTTGCGCGACCTATCAGAGAATTCGTTCTGCAGTGCAACGCGCCTCTCAGATTTTGCAGGGAGGTTAAGCGATGAATACAAGAATCACTCGCCGAGACTTCATTAAGTCTGTTTCAGCCGCATCCGCCTATTCGTTGGTTTTGGGTTACTTGCCCGGACGGGTATTGGCGAGCAGTCAGTCCAAACAAGCTGCTTCGCTTACACCATTTCTCAAAATTTCCGAGAATGGAACGGTGACTGTAATCATTAAACATTTTGAGTGCGGGCAGGGGACAGCGACTGGCCTCGCAACTCTGATTGGTGAGGAACTGGGAGTTGCTCTTGAGGAGCTGGAAATTGAATTTGCTCCGCTTAACCCGGAACTCTATGCGAATCTGCTGTTCGGTATCCAGGCTACGGGCGGATCAACTTCACTTGCCAATTCTTTCATTCAGTATCGCCAGGCCGGTGCTGCAGCGCGACAGATGCTATTGACGGCTGCCGCTCAATCCTGGCAGGTGTCGTCTTCAGATCTGACCTTGGCAAACGGCCGCGTATCCGGTGCGGGCAAATCCGCACCCATCGCGGAGTTTGTAGCGGCTGCCGCATCTATGGATGTCCCGGCTGAGCCGAAGTTGAAGTCGCCGCAAGACTTTACCCTGATCGGAAACCCGAACACCGCTCGTCTGGACAACGTTCCCAAAGTGACCGGCACTGCCCGCTATTCATTGGACGTGCACTTGGATAACCAGATGGTCGCGGTGATGTTGCGCAGCCCGAAGTTTGGCGGCAAGGCAATTTCGATGAACACGGATGACGCTGCGAAAGTGGCGGGTTTTATCAATGCTGCGATACTGCCGACAGGAACCGCTGTTGTCGTCTACGCGCAGGACACATGGTCTGCCCTTGAGGCGCGCAAGGCAATCGCTGTGGAGTGGGACTTTTCGAGTGCTGAGACACGCAGTTCTGACAAGATCAACGCCGATTACCTGGCTATGGTGAACGACGAACCTCAGTTTGTGGCCAGGGATGATACCGAAGGTGCAAAACAGTCGTTGTTCAACAGTGCCGCGCAGGTGATCGAGCGCGATTTTACGTTTCCGTACCTGGCGCATGCGACGATGGAGCCGATGAATTGCACGATTGAGCCAACCGCCGACGGCATTATTGTCCACGATGGATGTCAGGCACCCTCAGCAGTCCAGCAGGTAATGACTGCAGTATTGAAACTTCCAGCTGAAAAGGTCAAGGTCAACACGTTGTATGCCGGCGGTTCGTTTGGCCGACGATTCACAGTTACCTCTGACTACCATGTTGAAGCGGCGCTCGCATTCGCGTTGAGCGGTGGCAAGCGTCCGGTGAAGCTGATCTGGTCACGGGAAGATGACCTCGGCGGCGGTTCCTATCGTCCGGGTGGTGCACACCGGGTCCGCATAGCCTTGAATGCTGAAGGCAAAATTGTAGCGTGGGACCACAGGATAGCCGTCCAGCCGATATTCAAGGGAACTCCCATGGAATCGATGGTGGTTCGTAATGGTGTCGATTCGAGTTCTGTTGAAGGGGTTGCGGACACAGTGTATGACATCCCGGGACTGTTTGTCGGACTTACCGACGCGTCCAGTCCGGTCACGGTGAACTGGTGGCGCTCGGTTGGACACAGCCATACTGCGTTCGTCATGGAAAGCATGATGGATATCGCCGCTTCCGCGACAGGCAGGGATCCGGTGGAATTTCGATTGGCTCACCTGTCGGGCGGCAATCCAGATCAGGTTCGATTGGCTAATGTACTTCGCCTTGCGGCTGAAAAATCCGAATGGCAGTCATCCCCCGTTGCAGGAAGGTCTCGAGGAGTTGCGGCACACAAGTCTTTCGGCACTTATGTTGCGGAAGTCGTGGAAATTTCCCGCAGTGATGATGACAGGGTGAAAATTGAGCGGGTCACCTGTGCGGTGGATTGCGGGCTGGCAGTGAATCCGGATGTTGTCACTGCTCAAATGGAAAGTGGAATCGGTTACGGTATTGGACACGTAATGCGTAATGAAATCACCTTCAGTGACGGCGTGGTCAATCAGTCCAACTTTCCAACATACATGCCGTTACGTATCTCCGACATCGCTCATATCGAGACGCATATTGTTGCGTCAGCGGAACATCCTACGGGTGTTGGCGAACCGTCCACGCCTCCGGCAGGACCCGCACTGGCGAACGCGATTGCGGTTGATGGACCGCGCATAACTCATTTGCCGCTGACCGCTGGTGGTGTTCAGTTTGCCTGATAGGAACCCGAGATTGTGTGTTCTGCGCTGAGAACATTTACTGTTCCAGCGCAGAACATCATTCGACACGGTTCGTTTGTTTCAGGAGGCCGTGTGCTCAATGACATCACCGGTTCATTGAGCTGGGATTTCTACCATTGATTGAAGTGCCGCAGGGAAAGATCCGTCTTGGGAAATCGATCCTGATTTGCCAATGAACTCTGGCTGGCGTCCGGTTACAGTTTTGCGATAGCTGTAACCGCGAATCCGACATTACAACTCAAACCCTGCAGCGGCGAGTTGATCAAGTGTTTTGGCTGAATCGGTGTGCAAAATTCCGATTCCTCCCGCATCGTTCCATTCGGTTATGTTTTTGTGGTAGTCGTCAATCAGAATGTTTGACGTGCCTTGTGAAACTGCAAATCGCTTTTTGTGGTGTCTGGAAGTTGTCAGGTGTATTCGGTCCCGGTCTGTGAGGTTGATGTTTTTCCTCAGCCAGTAAAGTTTGCCCGGCTTGGAATTTGAATCTGAATACGGCAATGACGACAGGATGTGTCCTTTGTACTTGTCAGTCAGCGCCCAAATTGCCTGGCCTCCGGGCATCCATTCCAGGTCGTACCAAAATCTGGTTTGATTTCGCGTGTAACTCCACAATTCAGGAACAGACAAATTGTCAATCCCATTTGGGGAAAGTTTGTTCGCTGCGCCGTAAAAGTCGCACAACACACCGTCCATGTCGCAAAAGATAATCGGACTCATTGGGTCATTCAATTTATGATTCTCCCGAGGGCTTGCAATGCCTTCGTTGCGGATCAGATTTTCTACGCAGCCGAGAAGCGCATCGTGACGCTTTTATACATCAGGTCGCTGCTATATCCGATACAGTTCATCCATTCGTCATGCACCTTGTGGACGGTCCGTACCCATATTCGCTGAAACTCGCGGCGTTGCAGCTGGATTCGGAAATTCACGGACAGCGAGCTGCAACCTCGATGTTGCTTTTTATGGCAGGTTGTTTTTGGCTTACAATCTTATCGCATGACGCCTCAGGACGATAGCATGTGCCATACACAACGGACTGTCAGAAAGAATTTCAGTGATCAGCCTTTGGCCTCAGGAGACTGAATTTGTCAAATCGAATTATCTGTCATTGGTTTGTGCAGCGACAGTTCGCCAAGTTATTTCTCAACTCACTGCTCTTCGTGTTGATTGCGTTGCCTGGTTTCTTGTCGGCAGATGACTCGGCCATTGAGATACAGATTTATTCAGCAAATGGTCCGACCGGTTCACCTGAATTATCGGAATCGGATATCCTTGCGCGAGCATTTCTGGCTGAACAGTCAGCCGAATTGACTTTCGATACGTACGGACTGCACAGAGTTTCCTTGCAGATCAGTGAGACACTGGCCTTGATTAGAAGCATTGATTCTTCAATGTCTCAGATTACCGCACGCCCGCAATATCTGCCGGACAGATTGATTATGGGATTCGAAGGGGAACTCGAAAGGATAATGACTGACGCATTGGCCGGAAAATCAGGCACTGTCGGATTGAAAAGCGGTGTGATTGAATTTGATGAGCTGAATCGAAGTTTGGGGCTCTTTGCCATCGAAAGTTTTCCGCGACTTGGCAGCTATTTTTTCCATTTCCGCGAGCCGGTTAACTTACCTGTTGCAATCCAATATTACTCCAAAATCCCTGGCGTCAACCTGGCAGAGCCGGATGAGTTCCTGTATGTTGCACCAACAACCGATGTTGATGTCTTTCGGGAACACGAAACATGGCACGTCGTTTTTACGAAGCCTATCGGTGAGTTGTTCGAATTATCAGACGGCATGGAAGTGTCGGTGTTCAGTGTCAACGAAGATCAGGTTGAACGACATGAACTCAATGCGATTTGCGGTGACGTTGATCAGATCATTCCATGTGCCGCATACGGACTTGTATATTGAACTCGTATCCATGCAACAACCGTAGTGGCCTGCATGATGATCTGCCTCGGTGCCGATGGTCCGAAAATCCCAGTGCACATGTTCTTGACCCGCCGAAAATCAGGCCATCGGAGAATATGCAATCTCAGTCAATAATGATTGGAGCTTCTCAAAATGATTGAGAAAATGAAAATTCATGTTCTGAGTGGACTTGTAGCCGGTGTCAGGCAGGTCGGTTCGCCTAATTTTGATGCTCGGCCGCAGAATGTTGAACCGGAAGTGATCATCGTTCATTCCATCAGTCTGCCTCCCGGACAGTACGGTGGCAAGGAAGTCGAGGATCTGTTCTGCAACCGATTGGATTGTCAGTCACACCCATACTTTCATAGTCTTGAGAATTTGCGAGTTTCTGCGCATTTTCTGGTGCGACGAGATGGTGAGGTGATCCAGTTTGTCTCGCTGAACAAGCGGGCATGGCATGCGGGTGTCTCTTTCTGTATTGGCCGAGAGAATGTCAATGACTTTTCCATTGGCATCGAACTTGAGGGGTGTGATGACGATGAATTTGAGGACAATCAGTACGATTCGCTGAATTCACTGATCGAATTATTGCTGGGACACTTCTCGAATATGGACTACAACAGGATCTTTGGTCATTCCGATATTGCACCTGACCGGAAAACCGATCCCGGCCCAAACTTCGACTGGCCGAGAATCGGAGTGACCAATCGAACCGTCTGATGAACCCCGTCAGCTGGTTTTGAAACTTGAGATTATGTGAATCATCCGACTTTGAATGAATCTCAATCGAGGTTTATTCAGCAAGGAATCATCATTCAACTGCAAATGCTGGGAGAGGAATAATGGACAATGAACTATTCGACAAAGGATTGGCAAAACGTAAGGCAACGCTTGGTTCCGAATACGTAGAGAAGAACCTGACAGCCGCTGATGACTTCAATCGACCTTTTCAGGAAGCGATGACACAATGGTGTTGGGGATTCGGTTGGGGAGATGAAGCGATTGACGAAAAAACCAGGTCCATGATGAACCTTGCGATGATCGGGGCACTAGGGAAAATGCATGAATGGGAGATTCATTGCAGGGGAGCATTGACCAACGGCGTGACTACAGAACAGATTCGGGCAATTATCCATGTGGTCGGGATTTACTGCGGAGTTCCGCAAGCCTTGGAATGTTTTCGGGTTGCTCGAAAGGTACTCGAGGAATCCGGCAGGCTATGACACTTGATTCAAGATGAGACTTTCTTGAATTTTTTCTTGGTTCTATCATGGTCCCATAGCACGTCAGCATCACCGCTCTTGAGGTTGATATAACGAGCGGCCACGAACAGCAGGTCTGAAAGCCGGTTCACATACTGTCTTGAGAACTGCGAGACATCTTCCTGATTCGCAAGCGTGTGGAGGCGCCGCTCAACCCTTCTGCAGACTGTTCTCGCGACGTGGCAGTGTGCCGCAGCTGGCGTGCCTCCGGGAAGGATGAACTCCTTCAGTGGAGCCAGCTCGTTGTTGAGTGCATCCAGATGGTCTTCGAGAAACTTAACATTTTCGGCGGTGACGAGCGCATCGAATCCGGGAACTGCCAGTTCTCCACCGATGTCCAGCAAGGTATGCTGAACCCGATTCAGACAACTGCGAACGTTTTCGGGTAGTTCGTTCGCGAGTGTAACGCCGATGAAACTGTTGAGTTCATCCAGCTGACCGATGGCTTCGATTCGGTCGGAATCTTTCGAGACCCGACTTTGATCTCCGAGTCCAGTCGTTCCATCGTCGCCCGTTCTGGTATAGATTTTGGAAAGTCGGTTTCCCACAGCTGTACTTCCGAATTGTAGGTCGCGTCAATATATTAGTGTCAGTGCAGCATTTCGGAACGCATCCGTTCCCACATGCGGATCAGCATGCGATTTTAATTTATCCGTGATTCAGAGGTCAATCCACCCAAGCGATTCTGGTGTCTGCCGCAGATTGTATGATCCACGCTTTGTGTCCAATTGAGTGTCGCTGTATTGACAACAATCCCGGCCTGTCTCATAATTTCAACTATCGCAGTTGCGCGTTACCGGACAACGTGTAAATCTCAACGATCTTACCTGAATTCGCATTCATCCTTCACTAACGGCACATAAGGTAGGAACCGTGATACCCGAGAGCCGCATCGAGCAATTTGTTCTTTCTTAGATTGAGTTCAGTGCAATCGAGATAGAAGTCAACAATGCGTGACTGATCGGATACCTTGAGTTGCCTAGGCGTAGTGAGAATCCAATTCAGACGACCAGATAAAGTCCGGAACAGTCGGAGAGCGAACATATGATTACAGGTAGCATTTGCGCAATCATCACACCTATGCATGAAGATGGATCTGTGGATCTGGATTCGTTGTCGAAATTGATCGAGCACCACATAGAGTCGGGTACTGACGCCATTGTTTCGGTAGGCACCACCGGCGAGTCAGCCACCCTGACCCATGAAGAACACCAACTCGTATTTGAGAAGACAATTGGTTGTGTTGCAGGCCGGATTCCGGTAATCGCAGGTACCGGGTCAAACAGTACAGCTGAAGCGCTGGAGCTTACAGCAGCGGCAAAGCAACTCGGCGCTGACGCATGTCTGCTGGTTGTTCCGTATTACAACAAACCGACTCAGGAGGGTATGTATCAGCACTTCAAGTTGATTGCGGAATCCGTTGATATTCCACAAATCCTCTACAACGTGCCAGGCCGAACATCATCAGACCTTCACAACAGCACAGCGGTTCGTCTCAGCCACATCGACAACATCATCGGGATCAAGGATGCGACGGCAGATATTGAACGCGGCATCAGGCTGATGGACGAATCGGCCGATGGTTTTGTTTCATATTCCGGAGAAGATGCAGCGGCGATGGATCTCATGCTGGCGGGAGGCAAGGGTACGATATCGGTCACTGCGAATGTCGCTCCCAAACTTATGCATGAAATGTGTACCGCTGCGGTTGCCGGAAACAAGTCGCTTGCCAACGAGCTGAATGACAGACTGATTCCGATCCACGAGGCGATGTTCTTTGAATCCAATCCGATACCGGCCAAGTGGGCGGTGTCACAGCAGGGATTCACCGAAAGCGGAATCAGATTGCCTTTGGTTCCATTGTCGGCGGATGTCCAACCCAAAGTGCGAGCGGCCTTGGAAAGTGCCGGAGTGCTCTAACCTAAAGTTGATATTAAGGAGTCTATATGGAACGCGGAGAACTGCTTTACTCCGGTAAGGCCAAATCAATCTTTCAAACCGCCAACGAGCATCAACTGCTGATGGAGTTTCGAGATGATACGTCTGCATTTGACGGTCGGAAAACCGAGGCGCTGAGTCGAAAGGGAAAGGTCAACAATTATTTCAATGCGTTCATCATGGAGAATCTGGAGAATGCTGGAATTCGTACACATTTTGATTCACTGGTCGGTGATACGCAGTCCCTGGTCAAGAATCTTGACATGATTCCTGTTGAGTGTGTTGTCCGTAACATTACCACCGGGTCGATATGCAGACGACTTGGAGTGGAAGAGAATATGGAACTGGATACGCCGACTTTCGAGTTCTTTCTCAAGAACGATGAGCTGCATGATCCAATGATCAATGAATATCACATCCGTTGTTTCGGTTGGGCCGAAGACGATGAGATTGACAAGATGGTTGACTACACTCTCAAGACCAATGCGATCCTCTCACCACTATTTCGAAATGCCGGGATCATCCTGGTTGATTTCAAGCTCGAATTCGGACGGTTTGACGGTGATATCGTGCTCGGAGATGAATTCACCCCGGACGGATGTCGCCTGTGGGATTCTGAAACGCGCGAAAAACTGGATAAGGACCGCTTCCGCCAGGACTTGGGTGATGTGGTGGAATCATATGAGATTGCGGCCAGTCGTCTTGGAGTTTCTATTCCCAATTAAGTCTTTGACATTGACGGTGGAAGGTGTGGTTCAAGACTTGCTTGTGAACAGAGCGTTTGTAATTGATCCAAAACACCGACCGATGGTATGAGAGATCACGATGATGCCTCTTTGGCACCTGAGATTCTTTGTATCAAAGGACAAAGAGCGCTGTCGGATTTCAAGCTTCGGCAGCTGCGCTCGGATATCGTTCGGCACCTGCCCCAGCTGACAGCTCTTGACGCTCACTTCTGCTATCTCATTGCGGTAGCGTCGCCACTTAAAGATGAGGAATTCCTGCGTCTGATTGCGTTGATCGATGGCGAGTCAGGCACATCATTTGATCCCATCAACGCAAAGTCGTGTCTGATCACACCAAGGCTCGGAACAATTTCTGCCTGGTCCTCAAAGGCTACCGACATCATACACAGATGCGGCATCAGAAATTTGCGGCGCATTGAGAGGGCGACATACTGGGTGCTGGAGTGTTCCGGGTCCCCATGTGCGGACCAAAGAGAAAAAGTCTATCCGTTTCTCCACGATCGAATGGTGGAGTCAGTAGTATCCGACCAAGATCAACTACGTCTTGTATTCGATCACTGCACTCGCCGGTCGATTCAGAAATTCTCTGTCAACGCATCTGCAGGTGATAGTTTGGAGGAAGCAAACCATGCGCTTGGATTGGCTCTTGTAAAGCCTGAATTATCTTATATAAGAGACTGGTATAAAAAGAAAAAAAGAATTCCTACAGACGCTGAACTGATGATGTTCTCGCAGGTCAATTCAGAACATTGTCGTCACAAGATATTCAACGCCGGATGGACCATCGATGGAGAGAATTATCCGGAGTCCATGTTTTCAATGATTCGACGAACCCATCAGATGAATCCGACGGGAACACTTGTGGCATATGAGGACAATTCAGCTGTGATTGAAGGGAGCAGGTCAACGAGATTTGCGCCTGCATCTGACAATGGCCGATATCAGTACAACGCGGAACCGGTTCACATCGTCTTCAAGGCCGAAACGCACAACCATCCTACCGCAATCTCACCATTTCCGGGTGCGGCAACCGGCGCTGGCGGAGAAATTCGTGATGAAGGCGCGACCGGGCGGGGCGGAAAGCCAAAAGCGGGATTATGCGGGTATTCGGTCTCACATCTGCGAGTTCCCGATTTTGTACAGCCGTGGGAAGGAACTGAAAGATCTCCAGACCGAATTTCATCCCCGCTTGCAATCATGTTGGAAGCGCCCATCGGCGCGGCATCATTCAATAACGAGTTTGGCCGCCCGAACATTGGCGGATATTTCCGAACGTTTGAAACTTCAAATCGGGACGAGACTGTCTGGTACGGCTATCACAAACCGATCATGTTCGCTGGTGGGATAGGAAATATCCGTCCGTCGCTGATTGAAAAGAAGGAAATCTCAGCGGGCGATCTCGTGATCGTCATCGGTGGTCCTGCCATGCTGATTGGTCTTGGAGGTGGTGCGGCTTCGAGCCTGGGCCAGGGAACCTCAGGAGAGGAACTTGATTTCGCGTCGGTGCAAAGAAGCAATCCTGAAATGCAACGCCGCTGCCAGGAAGTGATTGACCGTTGCTGTGAACTCGGTGAAGACAATCCAATTCTTTCCATTCATGATGTCGGTGCGGGCGGACTCTCCAACGCAGTTCCCGAGATTGTTCATGCGTCGGGTCTGGGCGGGACGATTTATCTGGACAAGATTCCCAATGACGATCCAGGGATGAGTCCCATGGAGATATGGTGCAATGAATCTCAGGAACGCTACGTTCTGGTTGTGTCGCCAGACCATCTCAGTGTGCTTGCCACTTTGTGCGAGCGGGAACGTTGCCCGTATTCTGTCATCGGCTTCGCGACCGAAGAGCGAACGCTGCGGGTGCTCGAAACTGCATTGGATATCGCACCTGAAGACATGCCGGTTAACGTTGACATGGATTTCCTGATGAATGGATTTCTAAAAATTCACTGCCAGGATCAAAGAATGACACACGTTCTGTCCAGAGCGAACACGGACGCATTGGGCAACTTCTCGCACTGTGTGCAGCGAGTGTTGCGGTTTCCGAGTGTCGCGGATAAGACATTTCTCATTACGATCGGCGATCGGACTGTTGGCGGTTTGATTCACCGCGACCAAATGGTTGGTCCGTGGCAGGTACCGGTTGCAGATGCATCGGTCACAATATCGGGATATGACTCTGTCAGTGGTGAGGCCATGGCCGTCGGTGAGAGGTCACCCATTGCTTTAGTCAACGCTGCGGCGAGTGCGCGTATGGCAGTGGCTGAAGCACTGACAAATCTGAGATCCGTATCTGTCGGTCGCCTCAATACCGTAAGGATGTCTGCAAACTGGATGGCCGCAGCGGGGATCGAAGGACAGGGAAGCGCACTGTATGAGTCAGTTCGGAGTGTGGCTCTGGATATGTGTCGAGTGCTTGAGATTTCAATTCCGGTCGGTAAGGACTCCATGTCAATGCGCACTGAGTGGACTGAAGATCACGGACGACAATCCGAAGTGGTCTCGCCGATTTCACTGATTGCGACGGCATTTGCGGCGGTTCCCGATATTCGAAATTGCGTCACGCCACAATTGGTCGATAAGTCTGAAACTGTGTTATTGCTCATTGACTTGGGGGCCGGTCAGAACAGGATGGGAATGTCTGCCTTGCACCAGACACACAATCTGATCGACTGTCAAGTTCCAGATGTGGATGATCCGATCAGCCTTAATGCCTATTTCGAGGTTGTTGGAACATTGATTGAGCGCGGACAGATACTCGCATACCATGACAGATCAGATGGCGGCTTGTTCGCATTATTGTGCGAAATGGCATTTGCCAGCAGGACGGGACTGGACATAACTGTCAAAAAATCTGTCGATCCAATCGAATTCTTCTTCAATGAAGAGTTGGGTGCTGTCGTCCAGGTCGAGGAAAAAAACATTGGAAAAATACTGGACGTATTTGAAGAAGAGAATTTAAGCCATCTGGTTATGAAAATCGGAACACTGCGCAATGATGGTCGGATTGAATTTCGTGTTGAAGACAGGCTGATATTCAGTGAGGAGAGGAAGAAATTGCATCGAAGCTGGTCTGAGCTGAGCTGGCAGATGCAGTCGTTGCGAGATGACTCGAAATGCGCGGAGCAGGAATATGATCGGATTCTTGATGAAGGTGACCCGGGGCTATGCTGGAATTTACCAGCCGGTGGTGAAGATCCCTGCACCTTGAATCATTCTCAGAACCTCGCGGACTCCGACAGTCAAATCGAACACGCTGCGAGCCTTTCTTCCAAACCTCAGGTCGCAGTGCTGCGGGAGCAAGGTGTGAACGGACATGTCGAGATGGCAGCTGCTTTCGATCGGGCAGGATTTGATTCGTATGATGTTGTCATGGCAGATTTGATGAGTGGCGATGTATGCTTGGATTCGTTTGACGGGATAGTCATGGCCGGCGGATTTTCGTTCGGCGATGTCTTGGGCGCTGGTAAAGGATGGGCGAGTTCGATTCTGTACAACACTGAGTCAAGGGATATGTTCGAAGAATTTTTTGCCGATCAGAGCAAGTTTGCCCTGGGTGTATGCAATGGGTGTCAGGTCATGGCAGAGCTGACTGCGATCATACCCGGCTGTGACAACTGGCCCAAGTTTCTCAAGAATGAGTCGCAGCAGTTTGAATCCAGACTTGTGATGGTCGAAATTTCGGAGAGTCACTCAATGTTGACACAAGGGCTTCAGGGGATGTACCTTCCCGTTGCGGTAGCGCATGGGGAGGGTAGAGCGACGTTCGCTGGTGCACAGCAAGCACAAGACCTGAAGTTCAATAAACAGATCTGTCTGCGCTACATCGACAATCGCGGCCAAGTGTCCGCTACCTATCCCTACAATCCGAATGGTTCAGAGCTCGCAGTCGCTGGAGTGACAAACGCAGACGGAAGAATCACGGCGATGATGCCGCATCCAGAACGGGTTTACAGGACTCTTCAGTATTCGTGGGCACCGGAGACCAGGGGGGAATTCAGCCCCTGGTTGAATATCTTTCAAAATGCAAGAAAGTGGTTGCAGTAGATGTTCTGCCGACTGCCTCGACATTTCGCTCTGATTTTTGATAAATCGCCACCGATACCGTTTGTGTTAAAATCAAAAATTTAGGACAAGTCCCGAGACCGTGATTTCGTGTCGGAGGACATTTTTATTTTGTGTAAATTTTTTAAGAGAGGAAATTCAATGAAAGATAAGATGAGTCGACGCCGATTCCTGAAAGGTTCGGCTTTAGCTGCGACTGCGACAGCCGGTACACTTGCTGCCCCCGCTGTTGTGAAAGCACAAGCAACTGTATTGAAAATGCAAGCTGCGTGGGGTGGTGGGATTTTCTTGGAAAATGCCCAATCCTACGTGGATCGCGTGAACGCTATGGCTGGCGATTCACTGCAAATCGAATTACTTCCCGTCAATTCGGTAGTCAAGACCAGTCAAATGCAGGATGCGGTGCACCGAGGAGTCCTTGATGCAGCACATTACGTTCCTGCCTATTGGTATTCAAAGTCTGCGGTTGCTTCACTTTTCGGCACCGGTCCCTGTTTCGGGTGGTCCAGTCAGGAAGTGTTGGGCTGGGTACACTACGGTGGTGGACAGGAGCTGTTTAACGAACTGATGGAAAAACTTGGACTTAACCTGGTCAGTTTCTTCAACAGTCCGATGCCCGCCCAACCATTAGGCTGGTTCAAGGAGGAGATTACCGATTCCAGCCAGATGAAAGGTCTCAAGTATCGAACCGTTGGTCTGGCGGCCGACGTTCTGCTGGAGATGGGAATGTCAGTGGTTCAGTTGCCGGGTGGCGAAATTCAGCCGGCGTTGAAGTCAGGCCTCATTGATGCCGCAGAGTTCAACAACCCAACTTCTGACAGGGATTTTGGAATGCAAGATGTGTCCAAGCATTATCATCTGGCGAGTTTCCATCAGTCTCAGGAATTCTTCGAGTGTACTTTCAACAAGCAGAAGTACGACAGTCTCGCCGACGAACAGCGAGCGATTCTCCAGTATGCATCCGAGTCGGAAAATTCCAACTTCTATTGGCATAACACCCGTCGATATGCGACCGACCTCGTAAAGTTACAGGATGAGCACGAAGTGAATGTGTATCGGACTCCTGATTCTGTGATGTCGGATCAGCTTGTCGCCTGGGATGTGGTGATTGATCGTCTGTCTTCCGAAGATCCGTTCTTTGCGAGGGTGATCGATTCCCAGAAAGCCTATGCGAAAGAAGTGATGAATTATCTGAATCTGAATCAACCCGACTATAAGCTTGCTTATAACCACCACTACGGGTAATTCACTGATTTCATCATAGAGATATAGCGGGGGGCATTTGTTAGCCCCCCGCTATTGTTTCATTCCAGAATGTCCAGAGGGAACGATTTGGTTTCGTTCATTCACAGTGTAGAGAGTATCAGCATATGGGTAGGCAGGGCCTTTGGGTGGTGCATACTCATACTCACGTTCTCGGTGTCCTATGAGGTATTCGTACGTTATGTCCTGAACGCTCCGACGGTTTGGGCATTTGACATGATGGTTCAGATGTATGGCGCGTTGTTCCTTATGGCTGGTGCTTATGCCTTGGCGCAGGACAGTCATGTTCGAGGCGATGTTGTATATCGGTTGTTTCCCGTACGGGTTCAGGCGACGATTGACTTCATTCTCTACATCGTGTTTTTCTTTCCGGGAATGCTCGCATTGTTTTGGTTTGGTGCGGAAATCGCAGCAGACTCCTGGAGATATAAGGAAGTCAGTTGGAATAGTCCTGCCCGCATACAGATCTATTACTTCAAAACCCTGATTCCCGTCGCTGGCGGACTCCTGCTCATTCAAGGCATCGCTGAAATTTGTCGTTGCTGGATTGCCATGCGCCGCGGTGTGTGGCTTGAGAGGCTTGATGACATCAAGGAGACCGAAAAGGTGCTGATCAGTGATTCGAATGAGTGACGGATCGAATTTTCATTCGTCATCAAGCGAAATTCAGCCTGCAATCCGATTCCAATATGACTAATCCAGAAGTCGCGATCATGATGCTGGGACTATTCATAGTCCTGGTTTTGCTTGGCTTTCCGATTGCATTTACCCTGATCGCCATGGGTGTTGGATTTGGATATTACGCCTACCACCAGGCTGGCTCGGTGGAGGTCATTGCTGACGCATTCAACAATCAGATCTTCTATCTGCTGAACCAGAATACCTACTCCGTGATGGAGAACGATACCCTTGTGGCTATTCCATTATTCTTGTTTATGGGGTATGTTGTCGAGAGGGCGAACATCGTCAACAGGCTATTTTCATCGCTTCAGCTGGCGGCACGAAATCTACCGGGATCAATGGCCATTGCCGCGCTGATCACGTGTACCGTATTTTCAACAGCAAGCGGAATCGTAGGTGCAGTGGTGACCTTGATGGGTCTGCTGGCGTTTCCGGCAATGGCGAGAGCCGCCTACAGAAGGGACTTCAGTGCCGGTGTGATCTGCGCTGGCGGAACGTTGGGAATACTGATTCCACCTTCCATCATGCTGATCGTCTATGCCGCAATCGCCGAACTCTCACCACTTCGACTGTATGCGGCAGCGGTGTTTCCAGGTTTGCTTCTGGCTGGTTTGTACATCATTTACGTATTGATCAGGGCGTTCGTCAATCCAGATATCGCACCGAAGCCGGAGCGCGATGACAGTGTATCCCGGACCGAAGTCTACATTCAGTTGCTGGTATCGTTTGTACCGCTCACCGTGCTGATCATGCTGGTTCTCGGATCGATTCTGGGTGGTTTGGCAACGCCAGCAGAAGCCGCAGCGATGGGGGCGTTGGGTGGTCTGGTGCTGGCCATCGCTTACCGGTCGCTGACGTGGCAGAAAGTCAAGGAGTCTGTGTTTCTGACTGCTAAGGCAACTGCGATGGTTTGCTGGATGTTCGTAGGATCATGGACCTTTGCGTCTGTATTTTCCTATCTGGGTGGTCACGACGTTATTGAACACTGGGTGCTTGCCCTCAATCTCCAGCCGTGGCAATTTCTGATTCTTGTTCAACTAATCATATTCCTGTTGGGCTGGCCATTGGAATGGTCGGAAATATTGATCATCTTTGTACCGATTTTCCTGCCGATGTTGCCCACCTTTGATGTGAATCCGTACTTTTTTGCCATGCTGGTTGCGTTGAATCTGCAGACATCTTTCCTCACGCCACCGATGGCAATGTCGGCATATTACCTGAAAGGAGTGTTGAAAAAGGACATTGAACTCGTCGAGATATTCAAGGGAATCATGCCTTATCTTGGAATCGTGATATTTGCCATGTTTCTGATGTACATGTTCCCTGAGCTCGCACTGTGGTTTCCTGACGTTCTGTTCGGTCCGTATATTCCCTGATTCCATTTGATTCTCCTGTTGAAGAGTATGCACGACAATACCCGGACAGCGAGACAATACATCGAGCTGATGCTTGAGGGTGCGATGTCTTCAGAGCGTCTCGTTCAACACTGCCTCGACACGATTGGCCAGACTGATGGCGATATCAAGGCTTGGGCCAGTCTGGATCAGGCGAATGCGATAAGTCAGGCTCGAAGCATGGATCAACTGCGAAAGAGAGGAATGCCAACCGGGCCTTTGCACGGTATACCGGTCGGTATAAAGGATATCTTCGATACGTTCGACTACCCGACAGAAATGAATTGCAAGGCGTTCGTAAACAGGCGGCCGGAAAGGGATTCAGCAGTTGTAGAGCGCCTAAGGGAAGCGGGCGCAGTCATTTTGGGCAAGACCGTCACCGCCGAACTGGCTTATATGACACCTCCGGATACCCGCAATCCGAGAAATACCGAATACGGTCCCGGCGGATCATCCAGCGGTTCCGCAGCAGCTGTTGCAGCTGGCCAGGTTCCTCTGACAATTGGAAGTCAGACTCATGGCTCAGTCATAAGGCCTGCGTCATACTGCGGTATATATGGCTACAAGCCCACCAGAGGTGTAGTCTCTAGAAGAGGGGCCTTGCATACTTCCTTCAATCTCGATCAGGTGGGAATGTTTGCGCTTGACCTTGGCGATCTGGCACTATTGGGTAATGTGGTCGGTGGTTACGATCCAACCGATGAATTGTGTTATCTGCGACCGCGACCCGACACGCTGCGGGGATATCTGTCTGAGCCGCCGATAGAACCTATTTTTGCTTGGTTTGATCTGCCGTACTCGTCCCGATATTCGCAATTGCTGGCGGAAGGAATTGAGGAGATTATCGATTGTCTTGGAAAGCTGGTCGATCGAATCCCCGCACCCCGCTCATTCGTTGGATTGATCGAGAGTCTTCGCAGAATTTATGGCTATGAACTTTACCGCTCTCTTGACAGACTGGATCTGCTGAATTCAGATTTACTGAGCCAATCCATGCAAGATGCCATTCCAGAAATGAAAAAGATAACCGACGAGGAGTACAGCGATGCGCTGGAAGCCATGCGTGCATCGGTAGATTGGTTTGAGAACTTTTTCAATGATTACGATGCGATACTGACGCCTGCTGCTCCCGGCATTGCACCGAAATTTGGTGAGGGTACCGGAGACCCATGTTGTTCGACAATCTGGACACTTGCGGGTCTGCCCTGCATTTCCATGCCAGTGCTGGTTGGGGAAGACGACATGCCTATCGGGCTTCAACTCGTGGGAGCTGCAGAACAGGAAGATCGACTGTTCAGAACAGCACGCTGGCTGCTTGACTTTTTGACTCAATGATTCAGAATTTCAGACACTTGGACATTTCACGGCATCACGATGAGTTTTTCGACGATAGGATTCTTCGCCCCATGTCAGCGATGCGTATAATGTCCTCAGTTTCTACTCTACTGCAAGTCGGGTGACGAAATTGCTTGGCAGGCCCACCAAAATCATTACCGGATTTATCGGTTTATTC
The DNA here is from genome assembly GCA_028820695.1 of Acidiferrobacterales bacterium. Taxonomy (NCBI): domain Bacteria; kingdom Pseudomonadati; phylum Pseudomonadota; class Gammaproteobacteria; order Acidiferrobacterales; species Acidiferrobacterales bacterium. Next base: position 32,766 of record JAPPIB010000003.1, read on the forward strand.
ATCGTGGTCACATTTGTGACCGGACTGTCTTACAGCATTTCAACGGGGTTTGCTGGATTCTGGGGTGGATTGCCTTTCGTCATCATCATTGCATGCATTCTTCCAATGGCAGCATACGACTATTGGGACGAATGCATCCGCACCAAGGATAATTTCACGGATTCAGGGCACAACCCCTGAGTGATTGAAAATCTTCACATTGATGTGACCCACGCCAGTCCGGTTCTTTGGATTACCAGAAAGCTTTCGGCTAATACCGAAGCCAGGGCTGTTCGTGACTACGACACGATCCTGGAACCTGACGATGTACCCGCGTCCAGGGATCGAATCATTGAGATGAGTGCCAAGGTGGACGCCATCGTGCCATGCCATTCGGAAGTATTCGATAGGGAGGTGGTGTCACAGTTGGGGGACCGGCTGAAGATCATTGCGAATTACTCAGTCGGTGTCGACCACTGCGATCTGAGTGCATTGGCCGAGCGGGGTATTGTTGTCACCAACACTCCCGATGTGCTTTCGGATGCAACTGCCGAAATTGCGATTCTACTTATGTTGGGGGCGGCAAGACGCGCGGTTGAAGGCGATGCGGCTGTGAGAAGTCGGCAATGGAATAGCTGGAGCCCGTCGTTTATGGTCGGGCATCAGGTGACCGGAAAGACGATGGGCATTGTCGGTATGGGGAGAGTGGGGCAGGTAGTTGCCAGACGGGCTGCCGGCTTTGACATGCAAGTTCACTATCACAATCGCAATCGCCTGGCCCCCGAACTCGAAAGAGGAGCGGTGTTCCACGAAAGCCTTGAATCTCTTCTCGAAGTTTCACAAGTGCTGTCATTGCATTGTCCTGCGACACCACAAACCAGAAAACTGATGAATGACAGTACCTTTTCAGTCTTGCCCGACAACGCAATTTTTGTCAATTGTGCGCGAGGTGCATTGGTCGATGAGGATGCTTTGATCAACGCGATTGAATCCCGCAAGCTTGCGGCGGCCGGACTCGATTGTTTTGAGACCGAACCCGGCGGCAATGAGAAATTCTCATCTTACCAGAACATATTCATGCTGCCTCACATCGGCAGTGCCACACTGGAAACTCGAGATGCGATGGGTTATCGGGCATTGGACAACCTTGACGCATTCTTTCGGGGAGATGAACCGCGAGATCGACTGGTCTGAACGTTCAGACTCGGGCTTCAAGGCGATTGGCCAGATCAGGATTGCTGATCGGATTTCAAATGATTTCCTGCAATTTCCCGATCGCTTCGTACAAATCTGAAACGACGGCATGGGCGATTTTTTCGCTGGCTGCGGTTGATGTCCCGGTACCGGGGACCATAATCGGTACCATTCCCGCCGCTTTGGCGCCGAGTATCCCTGCGTGAGCATCTTCTACAACTGCACAGGCATCTGGCTTTACGGCAATTTGTGCAGCGGCAATCAGAAACAGATCAGGTGCCGGCTTGCCTTTGGTCGTTCGGTCTCCCGTTATGACATCATCGATCATTCCTGTCAGGCCAGCCTTGCTCAATTTCCATTCGGCGTGCTCCTCCAGACTCGAAGTTGCGATTGCAGATTTAAGCTCACTTTGCCGCAGGAATTCGAACAGCTCAGGCACGCCGGGCATCAAGCGCACACCGTTGGATTCCATTTCGTTAAAGTAGATTGCGGCCGAGCGCTCCATGTATCGGTCCATGTCAATCTTTCCGTTGACCAAAGATGCAATCTCCTTACGGGCATCCAATACTGAAATTCCGATTAACTTCTGATAGAGCGTTTCGGGAATATCGAACCCCATTTCATTCGCCGCTCTCATCCACGCCATCTTGGAAATGGATTCGGTATCGATCAATACGCCATCAAGGTCTAGGATTACGCCTGAGATGCTCATACCTTCACCGGCTCCTTGTTTTCAGACATCTGCGTAAGTTTTGCCTCAATCTGCTCAATTTGCTGCAACCACCACATTTCGGCGAACAGCCCGTTGAGTTTCAGAAGTTCCTCGTGCGTACCCTGTTCGACGATTTCTCCATTGTCGAGTACGAGAATTCTGTCGGCATCTGCAACTGTCGACAATCGGTGTGCAATGACCAGGGTTGTACGGTTCTTGGCGACAATCTCCAGGGCATTTTGGATATAGCGCTCCGATTTCGAATCGAGTGAGGAGGTCGCTTCATCCAACACAAGGATAGGCGGATTCTTCAATATTGTTCTGGCAATCGAGACCCGTTGCTTCTCACCACCGGACAGTTTCAACCCTCGTTCGCCGACGACGGTATCGAATTTTTCGGGCAGCGATTCAATGAACTCGGTCAGATTGGCCTGTTCCACTGCCGTTTCGAATTCAATCTGGCTGCAGTTGGGGTTGCCATAGCGAATGTTGTATTCAATTGAATCGTTGAACAGCACCGTATCCTGAGGAACGATTCCAATTGACGCATGGAGTGACTCAAGGGTCACATCACGGATGTCCTGGCCGTCAATCAGCACACGTCCGCTATCGACGTCGTAGAATCGAAACAGCAGGCGCACCAGTGTGGATTTTCCCGAACCACTTTTGCCGACGACTGCGACTTTCTTGCCCGAAGGAATCTGAACAGTGACGTCCTTGAGAATGACACGCTCAGTCTTGTAGCCGAAACCGACGTTTTCAAATTGAATCGAAGCGCCATTGGTAACCAGATCAGTTGCGTTATCCGGTACCGGGATGGTATCGTCGACATCCAGAAGATTGAACATCCGTTCCATATCGGTCAACGCATGATTGATTTCCCGAAAAGTCGTGCCAAGAAACCGAAGCGGCAGATACATCTGAATCAGGAAGGCGTTCAACATCATGAAATCACCCAGAGTCAGTGCACCGGCGACAATCCCTTCCGCTGCCAGCATGAGTAGAACGATCATGCCAGTCGCGATGATGATTCCCTGACCGACATTAAGAAGTGCCAAGGTCTGCTCACTGATGACAGACTGTTTCTCCCACTCCTTGAGGTGAAAGTCAAAACGGTCAGTTTCGTGTTTCTCATTGCCGAAATACTTGACAGTCTCGTAGTTCAGGAGGGCGTCTACGCTGGATGAGTTGGCTTTGGATTCAGCGGCATTCATTCGAACACGGAACTTGGTACGCCATCGTGTGATGTAGTAGGTGAAAACAAAGTAGAGAGCGATGGTGCCGCCCGTGATCAAAACAAAATGGGATTCAAAATTAACTGCCAGGAATACACAGATAATCGATATCTCAAACAGCGTTGGCACAATGCTGAAGACGATGTACCACAGCAGATAGTTGATACCTCTGGTTCCCCGTTCGATGTCGCGTGATATGCCGCCCGTTTCCCGGTCCTGATGAAAGGCGTGCGATAGATCATGCAAGTGTCTGAACACCTTGAGACCCACATTGCGCACCGCCCGCTGCGACGCTCGGGAGAATAGGGCATTTCGCAGTTCCTCGAACAAGGTACTAGACAGCCCGAGCAGTCCGTATGCGAGAATCAGCGAAACCGGAACGATCAGAATCAGGTCTGGGTTCAGTGAGGTGTCGAACCAGTCAACAATTTTCTTGATCGTAATCGGAACCAGGACGATGGCGACCTTTGCGAGAATCAGGAAGAACAGCGCAACTCCGATTCGTACTCGAAACTCCCACAGATACCCGACCAGAGTCCCAAGCGTTTTCCAGACATTGCGTTTGCCGTCTGGCTCTGTTTGTACCATCAGATCAATATCCATCGGTTACTCGATGAACTGTTTGAGACTCGGAATTCGAATAAAGCGGAATGCTGAACCGATCAGCGTTTTGCAGTACGTGGTAAATAATGTTTCCAGACCCGGAACCCCAGCAAAACTGCGAGAATGACACCATAGATGACGGGCTCGGTAATATCAGCCTTGACCGCAAGGAAGAAATGCAAGGCACCGAGGATACCAATCAGGTAAACCAATTTATGCAATTTCGCCCAGCGGCGTCCGCCCATCCAGCGAACCATTCGATTGGTGGAAGTCGCGGCGAGCAGTGTCATCATCAAGAAAGCCGCAGAACCGAAGAGTATGTAATAACGCTGGATGATATCTTCAATAATCTGCCTGATATCGAAGAAATTGACAATGACCAGCCAGGTCAGAAAGTGCAGAAGGATATAAAAGAAGGAAAATACCCCCAGCATTCGACGTACCAGTATCAGTTGGTTGATTGAGGTCAGATGTCGAAGAGGAGTGATCGCCAAAGTGATCAGCAACAGACGAAGTCCCCAGTCACCGGTCACCTTGGTAATGTCTTCAACCGGGTCTGCACTGATGTTGCCGGTGTAAAAATCATAAGCCAGCAAACCGAAAGGAATCAGACACAGCAGGAATATAACCGGTTTAATCCGCCTGATCCTGACGGCCCAGATTTTTGATGAAGCTTTAGCCATGCCGTATACAAAAAAGATTCGCGATTCCTAGAGCCATCCGGGAATCGCGAATTGAATGCGTGTTCGGACGCTTAGAAATTGACTGTCAGATCCAAATCGCTGTACAGACTCGCAACCTGTTCCGAGTATCCATTGAACATCAATGTCGGTTGCCGGCCAAACAGCGTGCCCACCCGCCGTTCAGTAGCCTGGCTCCAGCGCGGATGATCCACATTCGGGTTCACGTTTGCGTAGAATCCATATTCGTTTGGTGCCTGAACCTGCCAGGTATTGACTGGCTGCTCTTCCATGAACTCGACTGACACAATCGACTTGACTCCCTTGAATCCATACTTCCACGGAACTACCAATCGGATCGGAGCGCCGTTTTGATTGGGCATATGCTGGCCGTACAGTCCCACTGCGAAAATTGACAACGGGTTCATTGCTTCGTCGATTCGCAATCCCTCGCGATAAGGCCAATCCAGAACACTGCCGAACAGTCCTGGTTTTTGTCCGTCCATTTCCTCCGGCCTGACCAATGTCAGCATCTCGATATACTTGGCCTTGGAAGTCGGTTTGTGCATTTTCAGGAAGTCGCCCAGCGAAAACCCGACCCACGGAACAACCATTGACCATGCCTCGACACATCGATGTCTGTAAATACGCTCTTCCAGAGGAAACTGCTTGAGTATGTCTTCGATATCCCAGTCACGCGGTGCCTCACACTCCCCGGTCACCGACAGACTCCAAGGACGCGTGGTCAGCTTATGCGCCAGTTTCGCCGGACTTCGCTTGTCAGTTCCAAACTCGTAAAAGTTGTTGTACGACGTCACGTCCTTGAAACTTGTAAGTTCTTCGTCTGTTGTGGAAAACGGGCTTTCCAGAAGGTTCTCAAACTTCTTTTCCATCGCCTGCACTCTTTCTGACTGAATGCCCAGCAATGAGGCGGATCCGCCAATTGCGAGTGCGGCGGTTGTCTTCAGGAAATTGCGCCGATTCTTATAGACGCTGAGTGGTGTTATCTCACTTGTTCGGATATCGGGTTTCTGTCTGATCAATACCATTTTCTTAATTTACACCTTCTGTGATTGACTGATGAATTGTGTTCCCTTACAGCCTTTCAAATGCAGCTGCGATACCCTGACCACCGCCGATACACATCGATACGATTGCGTATCGTCCACCAGTGCGCCTCAATTCGTGGAGCGCCTTGACGGTCAGTATGCACCCGGTCGCGCCAATTGGATGTCCAAGTGAAATTCCGCTTCCGTTGGGGTTGGTTCTGTCTGCAGGCAAGTCCAAGTCTTTCATGACCGCGAGCGCCTGAACGGCAAACGCTTCGTTGAGTTCGATAACATCAACGTCGTCCAGATTGATTCCGGTTCTGTCGAGCAGTTTCCGGATGGCCGGCACCGGTCCGATTCCCATATACTCAGGCTCGACACCCGAATGTGTATAGTCGAGCAATCGGGCGATGGGCTCGTAACCTGCTTTTTCTGCGGCACCTGCCTCCATCATTACTATGGCTGCAGCGGCATCGTTTATGCCTGATGCGTTTCCTGCGGTAACAGAACCATCTTTTCTGAAGACGGGTCGCATTTTTGCCAGGCCTTCCATACTGCAATCGGAACGAACATGTTCATCTGTCGCGAATTCGGTTGTCTCGCGGCGGGACTTGATCTCAACGGGAATGATCTGGTCATCGAACCTGCCTTTCGCATGTGCCTGTGCCGCTCTCGAATGGCTTTCGACGGCCAAGGCATCCTGCTCGTCTCGGTCTATATTCCACTTCTGTGCAATATTCTCCGCGGTAACGCCCATGTGACAGTCCTGGAATGGATCACTCAGTGCGCCGACCATGATATCTACAAATTCGGCATGCCCCATACGTTGTCCCCAACGCATGCCTGTCGCCCAGTAAGGTGCACCACTCATGGACTCAGCACCGCCCGCGATGACGGTATCAGCATCGCCGAGCTGTACGATCTGCGCAGCATTCACGATCGCCTGCAGTCCGCTGCCACACAGTCGGTTCACCGTCAGGGCAGGAGTCTCGATCGGCAGCCCGCCCTCCAATGCGGCATATCTTGAAATGTACATGTCGCGCTTGTCTGAATGAAGCACATTGCCGATCACGCAATGGCCGACCGAATCCGGATCAATGCCTGTCTTATCCAGTGCGCCACGCACTGCAATTGCGCCCAGCTCGCACGCTGAGAAAGACTTCAATGATCCACCATAATCACCGATTCCGGTTCTTACACCGTCCAATACAACTACTTCATTACCTTTCATTACGATACAATAACCTCATAATATCAATAAAATAAATAAATAACTTCAAGTTTTTCTCAAGGTAGTTTCGTAAACGAGATAATTTGTCGCTTCCATGCCAATGGACCGATAGGTTTCCTGTGCCGGCTTATTGTCTTTTTCAACATAGAGTCTGATGCCACAGACATTGGAATCTTCTGAGGCAAGCTTCGCGGTGAAATTCCATAACTTTCTGAAAATGCCTTTCCGACGAAAGTCAGATCGAACATAGACGCTTTGTAGCCACCATTGTACACCGTCGCGCCAGTCGCTCCACTCATAAGTTACCATGAGGCGTTTTCGTTGGAGCGTAATTCCGTTGCTCTGCGTAGCGGATTATCGC
>JAPPIB010000004.1 GCA_028820695.1 Acidiferrobacterales bacterium
TTAACCGATGAAGGCCGGATGGGGATACTGCCGCGCAGCGGCTTCGTTCAATAGATATTCAGCATCGGGAAATTGATGACAAGGCTTTCATACTGGTAGAAATACCTCGTAGCGAATCTGTTCATGAAAGAGCGGGGAGGGCTCACATCAGAGTTGGACAGGCCAAAAAGCAGATGTCTGGTGATGAGCGTTTACGTTTAGCTCAACGACGCGCTCAAAGTCGCTATCGTTGGTTCGACGAGCAAATCGTATCAGACACTGGATTCGAAACTCTAAAAGAACGGTTGTGGGAGTCTTTAGTCAGTGCGTCGGGATCGCAGAACCCTCGACTGGCACTGATTAACCTCAGTCTGCTTGCAGATGATGAATCAGGGACAACTCGGGCGACCGTTGCGGGCATTTTGCTGTGTACACAACACCCGGAGAAATGGCTGCCCCAAGCTGTTATCACCGCGACCAGTTACCGCGGAACCAACCGTGACTCCGATCAATTGGATTCTCAGGAAATTGTCGGTCCTCTTTTCGAACAGATTCAAGAAGCAGTAAAATTCGTGATTCGAAACATGCGTGTTGGTGCACGGAAGACTCCATATAGAATAAATTTGCCCCAGTACAGTAATTCTGCGGTTTTCGAAGCTTTAGTCAATGCCGTCGCTCACCGCGATTATTCTATTTCTTCGCAGCGAATCAGATTGTCGATGTTTCGAGACCGGCTTGAAATCGAGTCGCCCGGTCAACTTCCAAATCGTATTTCAATTGAAAGTATGGAATCCAGGCAGTCCACGCGAAATGAGGTGATCGCTTCGGTCTTTGGACGATTTCCTGTCGGTGATATTCCAGGGTCTGATGATCGCCTTTACCTGATGGAGCGTCGCGGAGACGGAGTTGCAAGGATTCTTCACAAAACACATGAAACCGCTGGAATTTTCCCAAAATATGAGGTTATTGACGAGTCGTGTTTGGTTCTGAAAATTCCTGCGGCAAAAATTGATCTTGTTCCTTCCGACGCTGTAGTTACAGTTCACACTGGCGGAGTCCCAATTAGCGGAGTTAACGTTCTCGCAATTTTTCCAAACAAAACCCGGCTAGAATCACAGACTGACGAAAATGGAGAGGCGAAATTTGATTTTTATACAACCAATTTACCGATGACTGTCTATGCCGCGCAGGCTGGCTGCGCAGCAGGTTACAATGACGGTTGGGTGCCAAGTCAAGGAGGTCTATTGGTTGAACTCGAAACCCAAAAAACTGGTGGCTCTGCAATTTTCCCAAGTGGTTCCGGTTATTTGCCTGGATTGAGCGGACGGCTCAATCCGTTTCTAGATACGTCAGACCGGACTTATCTATATGCAGACAACATTGCTATTGAGAATGGCCGGCAACAGCCCGTAACGTTTCGGACCGGAAAACCGATGTTGCTGACTGATGCCCATGGTTCGCAGTTATTGGTGACCGTTGTGAGCATAATCGGAACATCATCTCTGATTGAGTATCGTCAAGACGAAATGTGACTTATATTCGCGCGATAGCCTCTACAATTTTCTGCAACACTTTGAGACTGAATCAGATGCGTTGAGGCAATCGTATCGTTGTACCAAGAAGGTGGGAGAACCGGTCCGAGCCGCACATCGAAAACCACTCAAGCCGGTTACAAGACAATGCGTTCAGTCAACTCCACATAATTCGCTATGCGAATTTATCGAATCGAATTTTTCTTGCAGAAAATTTCCTTTCCCGAACCAGCAACTGCAAAGACGCCTCGACCGCCGGTGGCGGTCCTGCGAGAAAGGCAACACTGACTTCGGTCAACTCCTCCAGCCAATCAGCACCGGCTTGGTGAAGAAATCCGCGTGCGAAATCCAGTTCCGGAAACCTGGACCGAAGCGAATCCACACCGCCGCAGTCAACCAAAGTCACCAAAACACGCAATGTCGGATGCGTTGCACAATACGAATTGAGAATTTCGAGGTAAAAGACGTCCTCTATTCGATTCAGTCCGAAAACGACCTGTGCCTTGTACCGGTCAAAGTGTCCATGAAGCGATGCGTTTGCCAATATTGACATGATTCCGGCGATACCGGTACCGCCGGCCATCACTATGAAATCGCCATCAATCTCAGACGAAAACACCGCCCTTCCGAGCGGTCCGAATCCCGCCAAGGGTTCACCGTTTCGGCTCTTGTCAAACAGCCAGTCAGTAAAATCACCGCCTGGAATGTCTTTCACCACGAAACTGAGACAATCAGTGGGGCTGTCTGTGAAATTGGTCATCGAGTAAGCCCGAAAGCCCGGCACGGACTTTGTTGAGACCGCAACAAACTGACCGGCATTGAAAGCAATCGGACGCGAGAGGCGATAATCAAATGAGACGACCAACTCATTCAATGGCTTCTGATTCGCAATTTCTCCTTCCAGCACATTTGCAACAGGTAACGGTACAGGAGGCTTGACAGCCGGGCGTACCTTGAGGTGCACATCGGATTCCATGACCGACTGACACATCAGGATTTCGTTCCGTTCCGATCTGACTCTCCCATACCCCGGAGCTTCGGTCCACAGCGACCGGACCTTGCCGGAAAGCAACACCGCGGAACAAGTCCCACACTTTCCGATACCACACTCATAAGGCAGCTTGATACCATGACGCAATCCGCAGTACAGGATCCTTTCGCCGTCCTGCGCGTCCAGCTCGCCAACCCCCTCTCGTCCGTGTATATGCAGCTTCATCAGAGATACTCAATCGGTGTTATCCATTGTCCGTATTCGTGGCGCGCCCAGTACAGACTCCTGAGCTCCTCGGTGATTGGTCCGACTTCGCCATTTGAGACTGGGCAATTGTCCACACGGGTTACCGGCATGATGCCGCCTGCAGTCGATGTGATGAAAATCTCATCGGCTTGCGTCAATTCACTGCGGCAAACTTCGCGACATTGCACCTCATGGCTCAACGTTTCGCAAAGATCAAATACGGTCTGCCGCGTAATCCCATGCAGCACACCTGTATGCGGTGTCGACAATACGCCACCTTTAACAACGAAAACGTTGAACCCCGGACCTTCTGTTATGTTGCCATGCATGTCCGATAACAATACGGTATCGCCTGACTTCTCATAACCTTGCATCAGTCCAATCACGAGATCCAGCCAATGATAATTCTTGATCGATGAGTTCACCGATTCGGACGGAATGCGCACGATATCACTGATGACAATATGCAAACCTTCTTCCATCTGCTTATCGTTTGCGATGAATCCCAGCGGTATCGCGAACGCCAAAAACCGGTTGACAGCATCTCTTGGATCCCGACTGAAGCTCGGCGAGCACCCTCTGGTGCAGATCATTTCCACATAGGCACGTTTAAGTCCAGACAAGGCGACACAATTCATCAGGATTTCAGTGAGTTCGTCTCGCGTGTAGCCAATGGAAAGGCTCAGTTTCTCCATACTTGAAAAAAAGCGGTCGAGATGGAGGTCCAGTCGGAAAAAGGCTCCGTTCCAGACGCTGACGGTGTCATAGGTCGCGTCGGAATGCAAGAAACCATAGTCAACGACGGATATCTTGGCTTCAGCAACAGGAATATATTGGCCATCCTGAAAAGCCACGCCCTCCGGATACTGATGCGGGTCCCGGTAGCGAGTCTGGATTTCCGGGCGGGATTTGATCACGTGCGCAACCGGTAATTCAATACCATTCGACTTCTCAACTCCAGCAGCAACGAACGAGGAACAGCGCCATATCAGTAATAACCGATTACGTCGCCCTCAGTAGTCACCCCCAAACCATTGAGCAGCCTGTTGACGTAGCTGAAGTAGCCGACAACTTGATTCAACTCCAATATCTCGGCATCTTCGCAACCGGACTGTTTCAAGGCATCGAAATCAGTTCGGGACATCTCCCCCACATTCAGCGTCAATTTCTCGACATATCTGAGCATCGCCAGTTCCCGGCCCTCAAAAGCGTCTTCCGGCCGGCGGGACTCCAGTGCGCCCAGGACCCGTTCCGATTTCTGTTCGTCAGCCAAAAGTCTTCTCAGATTCAGGCTGTGGTGGGTGACGCTATAGGTACAGTTGTTCAGAATGCTGGTATAAGTGCCCGCCGTCTCAAGAAACCACAGCGGGATGGAATTGTCCTTGTGATGCAGGATGCTTCGATATAGTGTGATGTGCCCATGCATCGTATGTGGACGCAAGCCATGAACCCGCAGGACATTATCGACTGTTCCATGTGGGGTTCTGGCACCATCGAGGGCTTCCTTGACCTTTCCGGTCGCTTCGGCATCGGAAACCATTCGGATCCAGGCACTCATATCCTACCGTTCCTTGATCTCGCAGGTTCTCAGTTGCGATAGGCAAAAGATCGATCAAATCGTCCGCTGATGTAGATGTCGCTTTCTATTGGTTCGTACAGCGTACTCTCGCCATCGCCAACAACAGGGTCGATCAGCGTGCGTGAGTCCGGGTCGACGAATACAACTACCGAGTAGCGGGCATCACTGTTCTCGTTTACAACACAATGTGGGACTGATACGAACCGATCGTTGGTCCAGCGCGCCAGCAGATCTCCGATATTCACAACAAAGGTATCACTGATCGGATCTGCACGATGCCACTCCCCTTGCGGAGTCTGTACGCGCAATCCCGAACTGCGCTGACAAAGCAAGGACAGACATCCGAAGTCGGTGTGAGGTGATACACCATATTCTCCATTAGCCCCTGTGTTCGGTGGATAGTAGATCAACGATCCGCGCGAGGTCGGGCGGCGAAAATGCTTGGAAAAATGGTCTTGCTCCTCCCCGAGATAGATCGCGACCGCCTCGAGAATGTCACGTGCACACTCGTGAGTCGCCGCGAAGTAATTGTTCAGTACCTTTCTCATGCCCGGCAAGGACTCCGGCCAGCGGTTTGCAGCCAGCAAGTTTCGTTCGTCAGCGGCCTCCGCCGAATCTGCGTCAATATCCAGGCCCCAGATGTAGCTTTCCTTGAGGTCCGCTTGACGGTAACCTTCCATCGTCGACGCACCGATACCGAGAAAACCGCGATGAGACTCCGAAACCGCAACCTCGATTTTCGATTCATCAGGTAACGTAAAGAAATCTCGCGCAGTCTCAAAGACAGAATCGATGACGGACCCGTCAATTCCGTGATTCTTGACATAGAAGAACCCATACTGCTGCGCCGCATCACAGATCTGTTCGCCGACCGACAGTAAATCATGCCTTGCACGCCGCCTGAGCGATGACAGTTCGATTACAGGGAAATAACTCACTTCGTATTCCGGTTTATCTTCCATTACAGGATATTTTTGCTGGGCACGTTCTTGTACACATAACTGCCATCGGTCCTGACGAAATTGACCCGATCAGCCGATGACAGATAGTGCAGTATATAACACCATCGCACTCTCGCCCGGCTCGCGTTGTCGCAGGCAACTCGGAGGGGCGTCCTTGCACCATACAGTTGGGACTATTCAGGCAGCGGGTTCATTGTTTCAGAATATCCACTGATTCACAATACGAACTCCCGCTGGGTGGCGATTTTCACGCCGAAACGCTCGGACAAACCAGCAAGTGCCAAAACTGCCAGCGATAGGTCAGCAACGCGGCGCATCTAAGCGATAAATTCTGAATCTCGGGCTTAATTTGCATCTCGATTCCACACTAGGGAATTCCGACCGATCAAGGTCCAAGACGCTAAAATATATTCGGAATAATCGATTCTGACATTCCAATCGTAATGTTGGTTTCAAAACATCCAAAAAGACGACAGGCCTGACGGCCGCAGCTCAAGTGGCTCATTTTGATCGAAATTACCCGTCGATAACGGATGGCAGCCTTGAGTCGCAAAGAATCGTCCTGACCTGATCGACCTGCAACCTGGCAAAGGAACGAATTGACCATGAAAATCACCCAGCTATCTGTAGCTGTCAGGGCGGCAATGCACAGGATTGCACACGACTGAGCGGTGATTTATAACTGGAGCGGCATGGCCGACGGTGCCGCGGCAACTCACCTCACTGCGCCTTTCGATATCGAATTTTTTTAAGTTGAAGGAAATGACTGGAGCGACACTTTTATCTGACACGGACCCTTTTCCGGTCCGATTGCAAGAACCGGATTCTCCCTCAAACATTCTTGTCGTCTGTGATCATGCGGGGAATCTCATTCCAATTGCGCTGCATGACCGCAACGTCTCATCTGCTGACCTGTCGACTCACATCGCCATTGACATCAGTGCCTATGCGGTCGCAGTCAGACTCGCCGAAAACCTGAACTCGACTCTGGTCAGTCAGCGATACTCGCGTCTAGTGGTGGACATGAACCGCCCGACGAGTTCGAATCAGCTTATGCCGGCACAAAGCGACGAAGTGCGAATTCCCTTCAATCAGGATCTTGATGACACCGAACGACAAGCCCGATTGGATGAGATTTACATGCCATACCATAATGAGATTGGCAGACAACTCGACAAGATCGGAGAGTCGGCAGTCTTGGTCGCGATGCATAGTTTCACACCGAAACTCAGAAATGCACCCGAGAGAATCTGGCACGTTGACCTGATGACCAGAACTCACAGCGCACTGGCCGGCAACCTGCAACAACAGTTGGAGATCGAATTTCCGGATCTTCAGATCGGTCAGGGGAAAGTCTTCCAAATTTCGGACAAGACGGACTTCACAGTACCGTTTCACGGAGAGTCTCGAAAAATCCCGAATATTTCCATTGAAGTGAGAAACGACTTGCTGCAGTCCGAGAGTGATATTGACCGATGGGCTTCGGTACTCACACGCTGCATACCTGAATCACTGGCATCCAGCTGGCGCGCGGAAAGTCAGACTGCATGATCACGCCCATTTCGGATCGAGAGAGGTGAATGACGTGCTGGCGGCATACCGGGACGTCGCGCAAGCCGAGGCAACGGGAAAACCGAGCCATGAGCGCGGTTCGGTGGTCTTGGCTTATGTACGACTGATGGCCGCCGAGGTTCAAGATGACCACAGTCGGGAAAGGCTCCAGAATCAAATCAGGACCAAATGGATTCATCTGCGCCCGTGCGCGGCCGGGAACTTCAATTGAAGATGGCGGAACGATCGGTCAACATCGACTTGCTTGTCTTTGTCACCCAGCGGGTTACAGGGGCCTTGCTTGCACTGTTCGTACTGGTACATCTGATCACGATCATATACGCGGTTCAGGGAGATCTTTCGGTTGCCGAAATCGTCTCGAGAGTCCGCGGAAATGTCGCCTGGATAATATTCTACGGAGTATTCATCGTTACAGTGGTCGTGCACGCGATGATCGGACTGCGCAATATTCTCATCGAAATGTCCAGCCTGAACAGACGGACGATCGATCTGACAGTGATCACCTACGCAGCGGTTACCCTGTTGCTGGGGACTGAGACCATCAAGGCGATCTGGTAATCTGGCATGCGAATCAGAGGCAATCCGAATCAGCTGGCGTTCGTCGTCCACCGGATTTCCGGTCTGTGTCTGGCTGCGTTCATCCCGATTCACCTGTATGTCATGTCCCTTCTCATCACGAACCCGCAGCAGCTGGACGCCTTTCTGACCTGGACATCTACCCCGGCGGTCAAGCTGTCAGAGTCCTTGCTGATCATGCTTGCCGGCATCCATCTGGCCGGCGGCATCCGAATACTGGTGGTTGAATGGTTTTCGGTCAGTGGCGTAAAGAGTCGGTGGATTTCAGTCGCCGCCGGGTTCTCTGTCATCTGCGGAATACTTTTTCTGACAGCATCAGCCCAATAAGTTCCATCTATCTGCGCTCGTCTATGAAGAAGATCCAGACCGATGTCCTGATTCTCGGAAGCGGTGGTGCGGGACTGCTGGCCGCAATTCATGCCCATGATGCAAACCCGTCGCTCAAGGTTACTGTTGCCACCAAGGGACTTGCCGGCAAGTCCGGCTGTACACGAATGGTACAAGGTGGATACAACGTCGCTTTGGGTGCCGGTGACTCAATCGAGAGGCATTTCCAGGACACCATCGAGGGCGGCAAATGGATCAACGATCAGGAACTGGCGTGGGCTCTGGTTTCATTGGCGCCCGAGCGCGTTCTCGAACTGGAAAACCGACATGGCTGCTTCTTCGATCGCAACCGCGACGGTACCCTTCATCAGAAGGCATTTGCCGGTCAGACTTTCGACCGTACCGTTCACAAGGGTGATCTTACAGGCATCGAGATCATGAACCGACTCGCGGAACAGGTGCGACGTCGCCCGGTTTCGATCCTTGAGGAACACCGGGCAATCGAACTGATACCCGATCAGGGGCGAAGTCAGATCGCTGCCGTGCTGTTGATTGACATCCGCAGCGGAAAATTCGTGCTGATCCAGGCTCGAGCGGTCATCATCGCCACGGGTGCCGGTCCGACCATGTATAAGTTTCATACACCGTCCGCCGACAAGTCCTGTGATGGATTGGCTCTCGCACTTCGCAGCGGCCTGGTTCTCAGAGACATGGAAATGGTTCAGTTTCATCCGACAGGACTTCTGGCCGGTGCGCAGACCAGAATCACAGGCACGATCATTGAGGAAGGACTGCGCGGAGCCGGCGGGCATCTTTTGGACGGCGCAAACTACAGATTCATGCAGGACTACGATGAGCGGGGCGAGCGCGCAACACGCGACGTTGTGAGCCGCGCGATGTTTGAACGGATGCGCTCAGACGCCACCGGACCCAATGGCGGTGTGTTCATCTGCATGAGCCATCTGGATGAAAACATGGTGCGCACACAATTCAAGGGAATGGTAAAACGCTGCCGGGACATCGGGCTGGATCTGGTTTCGCAACCGGTTGAGGTGACACCGACAGCGCATTATGTCATGGGCGGTATCGAAATCGATGTTGACTGCTCTGCCTCAATGGCGGGTGTATTCGCCGCAGGTGAGGACTCGGGTGGTGTTCACGGCGCCAATCGACTCGGCGGCAATGGTGTCGGGAATTCGACTGTTTTCGGCGGAATCGCCGGAGACTCTGTCGCCACCTGGCTGAATTCACAGATAGAGTTTGCGCAACCCGATGCCGACATATTGGAGACTGCCGTGACCCGATCGTTATTGCCATTTGAAAAGCCGGTTCAGGGGCTGAATCAAGTCCGCGAGTCGCTCTACGATGTCATGTGGGAACATGCAGGCATCATGCGCTCGCACCAGAGTCTCGAGATCGCATCCACCGAACTGAACGATATTGAACAGGCACTCGAACAGTGCGGTGTCGATTCGTCAACCCGCTCGTTCAATCTGGGCTGGCACGACTACCTGAACCTGAAAAATCAGATCCTGGTGAGTCACGCAATTGTCGCTGCCGCGAAACAACGGACCGACTCGCGCGGCGCACACTATCGATCCGACTGTCCACACATGGGCCGGCTGCGAGATTCCGAATTCACACGACTCGTCATGCAAGATAATAAAATAGGCACATATTGCGAAAAAGTCAGATTTACCCGTCTTCAACCACCGGATGATGGCGCGTAATCAACACCTTGACATGATTTCCGAAACTTCAATCCAGGACGCCGCATTTGAGATCACCCGGCAGGCGGCAATCCGCATACCGGAGGACTATCGAAGCGGTATACGGGATATCCGCCAATCCGAGCAGAATTCCCTGAGCTGTTTTGTCCTGGATACCATGATCGACAACTGGGATACTGCAGTTGCAGATCAGCGACCGATGTGTGCGGACACCGGACTGCCTCGATACTATGTGAAGTTCGGCAATGAGGTTTCCATCGAAGGAGGATTCGTCGCATTGGAACGAGCGCTGCGCAGGGCGACCGCCGAAGCGACCCGGGCAGTTCCACTTCGTCCGAACAGGGTCCATCCGCTCACCCGACAGGATTTCAATAACAATGTCGGAGCGCGGGCTCCTGAAATCGAGTATTCGGTGGAACCGGATGCCGACTGGTTGGATATTACGACCGTTCACAAGGGTGGACTGTTCGGAACCGACTACCGGATGCTGTTTCCGGGTGACGGATGGGAAGGAGTGAAGAAAATGTTCCTGGATACCATGATCCAGTTTGGCCGGCGGGGGCTCGCCTGCCAACCTGCGATCGTCGGCGTCGGCATGGGAGGCAGCAAGGATACGTGCATGGTGTTGGGCAAGCAGGCAGCCTGTCTGCGGGTTGTCGGAGACCGACATCCTGACCCGAAGATCGCGGAACTTGAAGACGAGCTGAAAGAACTGGGAAATCAGATCGGGATGGGACCGATGGGATTTGTCGGCAACTCTATGGTGGTCGACTGTCATATTGAAGTTGCCCATACCCACACAGGAGGAATGCCGGTCAGTATCCATAGTTTCTGTCTGTCCTCGCGACGCGCAGTGGTTCGAATCAGTTCCGACGGGGACACACAGTTCCGCACCGACCCTCAGTGGTTCACGCCATACCACAGACGGGAGGAACTTGAATGAGCAATGCCGGACCCAATACCATCAAGTTGCGCGCGCCGGTCTCGACTTCCGACCTCAGAAAACTTCAAATCGGTGATGTGGTTTATATCGACGGCGTGCTATACACCGGACGTGAAGGGGCCTATCGGAAAATCATCGATGAGAACCTGACGCCGCCACTGGACTTGTTGGGCACATCGAATGTGAACTTTCACTGCTCGCCGGCAGCCGCCGTCCAGCCCGACGGCTCCCACACCGTCGGTGCCGTAACCGCTACTGCGAGTTTCAGATTCTCCAAATGGATGCGCAGATGGTTCGATGTGTCTGGCTGCAAGGTTGTTATCGGCAAGGGGGGAATGCCTGCACAAGACTACTCACA
The DNA here is from genome assembly GCA_028820695.1 of Acidiferrobacterales bacterium. Lineage (NCBI taxonomy): Bacteria > Pseudomonadati > Pseudomonadota > Gammaproteobacteria > Acidiferrobacterales > Acidiferrobacterales bacterium. The sequence goes on from JAPPIB010000004.1 coordinate 10,796, forward strand.
GTATTTTGTGCCGGCCGGTGCCGTCTATCTGACGACTGTCGGTTACGGAACCGGCGCTCTTCTTGGTCGCGGCATCAGACAGGTATCGAATGTTTTCTGGCTTGAGGAACTGGGTATCGCACAGGCAATCTGGGTTTTCGATGTAGCCGAGTTCGGTCCATTTCTGGTTGAGAGCGACCTTGACGGAAACAGTCTTTTTGAACAATCCAACAAGGCCATCGATGAGAATATCGAAACACTCTACAAAGGACTGAAAGAGCCTGCACTGCGTCGATTCGGAGAGACGACACAGCGAACCGACGAGGTCATCTGAGCCGGGGCGCCACCCGCCGAATCAGGGTTTTTCCCCTCGAGCCAGACGCTCATTCACATCATCGATCACATCCAGCAGCTCTGGAAACTCGTTGATCACGTAATGTGAACCTCCCTTGAGCAACAGCTCCCGTGTCTTTGACAGACGATGTGCGACATCCTCTCCTGAAACAGATTGCGCCTGTTCCAGACTGTTGATATTCATATAGTTGCTGTAGCGGGCGATTCCCACCGTCCAGCAACCGGCTTCGAGCCCCTCAGCGACTCCGCTTACCGTATCGTCGACCTTGATCACTGACTGAATGGGATGAATGTCCAACAAGTCCAGATTGCGATAAATCATGAATGGCCTGGGCCTTGCACCATGCATGACCTCATCGCCGGCGACTGTTGTATCAGGATGATAGCCCTGCCGTCTCGCATCCGCTTCCAGAATATCCACCATGCTCCGTACGAACCCCGTCGTCATCCCGATCTTGATACCGTCGGACTGGATTTCTTTCGTGGTCTCGGCCACGCCCGGAAGAAGCGTCGTATACTGTGGCAGACAGTCAAGTTGCATCGGCACGAAGTCGGCATACATATTGTCAATGTCGTCCTGCGTCGGATCAGCATCCCGGACCTTGCGCCAGCGTTCCCTGATTTCCGGATCTCGCGTCAATGCTGCGATATGCAGGTCTTTACGAAGCCCCATCGGTCCGCGTGCCTCCTCCATGGTGATTTCCACACCCTGTCTGGCAAATACGTCCACGAAAACCACCGCTGGAGCAATCACATAGGCATCTGCCACCGTTCCGCTCCAGTCAAGAATCAAACCTTTCACTTTTCCGCAGTAGGTTCGCGTATATACATAATCAGATTTCATCGGCATTGTCTGGATCAAGTTCCCTGTTTTCTCAGGTTGAGTATATCGCGCTTTGAGATCAACCGCCGTCGGGCTGATCGGCGGCCGCATCAGCCACACCAAATTGCCGATTCGACTGGATTCACTTTTCCCTGCCGGCTTTCAGCTCACCCCAGCGCAGGGACAGGTTCCCGCCGATCGAGGCAAACGGTTCAGGCGGCATTCTTTTGGGCTGCGCTTGGCCAAGATAGTATTCCAACGATGCTGAGCGCACGCCGCAGATCAATTCAGCAATCAATTTTCCAGCAAGCGTTCCCCTGGTCGTACCCAATCCATTCTGGCAACATGCCGAATACAGATTTTCTTCCAGTTTTCCAAATGCGGGAACGGAGTTGCGGCTCAGACAGAGCAGCCCACCCCATTGATACTCCATCGTCACGTCACCAATCTGTGGGAAACGAGCCTGAAACGTACTTTGATGATGCCTTATGACACTGTTCATCCGCTTTTCGGAAATGGTTCGGCCCGGTGCCCAGGAGATTCCGTTACGAATAACAATCCGGTCACCCGAAGTTCCTGAAATCCTCCTGACCGTCGAGCCGAATGGATCTGACGGTGTCAGTCCCCATCGAGCTTCACCGCCAAGTAAGTGTATTTCATCGGGTGTCAGCCGACGCGTCATCGAGGCATACAGGAAAATATGGACAAGGCGACGGTTGAAATAGCCGAAACTCTCCACATGGCCATTGACCGCGAGAACAACTGTCTGCGCGTCAATCGAGGCGATCGGCGTCTTCAATCGCCAGCCGTCACCGGTTCTGGCAAGGTCGATAATCGGTGTATTCTCGAAAATCTCGACGCCGCAAGAATGAAGTCCGCGGGCGAGTCCTGTGATATATGCTGCCGGCTGAATCACCGCTGTTTGCGGGGTCGCGATGCCCGACCGATAATAGTCAGAGCCAGTAATCTCCTTCATTTTCCCCGCATCAAGCATCTCATAGTTCTCACCGAGCTGTTCAAGACGCCTGGCAAAACTCATGTTGTGTCTGTGGCCCGATTCGGTTGCCGCCGCGTTGATTTTTCCAGGCTTGCCGAATACGTCGCTCGGCATGGAAAACTCATTGCACACTTCATCTGCAAATTCGATCGCCTCCCGATTCATTGAAATCTGCTGACGGTCGTCATCCAGCGTTCCCAGGTAATTGCTGGATCCGAGATTGTGCGGCACATCGATCATGAAACCGGAATTGCGACCCGCAGGCCCTTCGGCGATGCTCCTGGCCTCAACAACAGTAATTCGTGCTTTCGGATTCAGTTCGGAAAGACGCTTTGCCGCTGACAATCCGGCAAAACCGGCTCCGACTACCGCCACATCCGTAGACTGCGTCCCAGTCAATTTCGGATATCCCGCATCAGCGGGGATGATTCTTGCCCAGCCGGAATCACCGGGATCGAACGGTAGTTTTTGTACTTTCATGAACAATGCTGCCGGCTGAGATCGGATGCGCTGCCGATGCCCGCGACCCTGTTCAGTCGATCAGCAACCGGTTTCAGGTCCAATTGGAAAAATCCTTAAGTTCAGTCCCTGCCTGACCGGGCCCGCAAGAATCAGTTCAGCCGATCGATAGTCGAGTTCATTTCCCGAATGACATCGGACAGATGGCTCTTCTCGTCCTCATCGAGTGGCTGCATGGGTTTTCGCGGTGGTCCGCAGTCCAGTCCGCGCAAGGTCATGCCGTATTTGATGCACTGAATGAACTTCCCGCCCTGTTCCAGCACCCGCATCAATGGCATCATTGCTGACATGATCTGCCGGCCCTTGTCGAAGTTTCCTTCCAGTACGCACGTCCGAAACAGGGCGATGTGCGCTTCGGGTGCGAAATTGCCACCGGCACAGACCCACGATGTCGCACCCCAGGCAAAAAATTCAAGGGCCTGATCATCCATACCGCAACTGACTTGGATGTGCGGGTAGTCAACCGCCAGCAGATGCAGTCGGTCGGGACTTCCCGAACTCTCCTTGATGGCACAGAAGTTGGAATTGTTCCGGAGCATGTCGAGTGTCGTCTCATCCATGCTGACTGACATGCGGCCGGGATAGTTGTAGAGAATGACCGGAAGATTCGCTGCCTCGTCGACAGCCAGTGCATGCATCGCGATTTCACGTCCTGTCGGGCAGGCGTAAGGCGGTGTCGCGACGAGCAATCCGTCCGCGCCGGCACTCTTCGCCTGTTGTGCAAAGTAAACACTGTCTTCTGTGCGGATCGCACCGGTACCGACGATGAGCGGAACACGTCCGTTGATGAAGTCTTTTGCCAGTTTCATCAATTCAACGCGTTCTTCGGCACTTTGAGCATAGTACTCGCCTGTCGTTCCCCCAACGATGATTCCATGGACCCCCGAATCGATCAGAAAATCGACAGTCTGCGCAAAACGGTCGATATTGATTGTGTAGTCAGCGTTGAACGGGGTGACGACAGGAGGGTAGATTCCTTCAAACTTCATGATGGCGGTCCCAAAACTTCGAAATGACTGTAAATGTGAACTGGTATCCCGGTACTGTGTTCCCAATCCGTGTGTCGGACCGATCGCCTCGAACCGGAATTGAATCCGTCATGTTGTGATCTTATGCCCTCAGACGAACGTTTTGCGGGTCGTACGGCGGCAGGTCCAAAACGGTCGCGGTTCGCCTCACTCCCAAAATCGGCACTTCAAAGGTGGCGCCGGATCGCGCAAACTGAGGTTCGACATAGACGAAAGCCAGACTGACACCTGTCCGATGTCCGAACGCTCCGCTGCAGACAATCCCCATAGGCCGGTCACCGTCCAGTGCGGGTTCATTGCCGAGGCAGTCCGCATCATCGACATTGACGGAAACCAGTACCAACTTGGTCTTGATGCCCTCGGACTTTCTCGCCAGAACACTTTGCTTTCCGACAAATGAACTTTCGTAATCCACGAATCTCTCGATGTCAGCTTCAACCGGTGTGATTTCAGTCGTCAATTCACTTCCCCAGCCCTTGTAGCCTTTCTCCAACCGCATACAGTTGACCGCATAGGACCCAAACCAGCCTAGACCGTATTCCTCGCCGGCCTGCTCCAATTGCGAGCAAAGCGATTCCATCGAATTCATTGAATGATACAGCTCCCAACCAAGTTCTCCGACATACGAAACCCGCAGCGCGATGACATCAATTCCACCGACCTTGATCTCCCGGCCTGTCAACCAACGGAAGTTATCGTTATCCAATGCGGTATCGGTCAGTTTCGAAAGCAGATCACGCGATTTCGGACCTGCGACAGCAAGCATGCCCAACTTGTCAGTCACATCTTCTATGCTGACATCCTCGCCGTTTTCGACATGTTGCACCATCCAGTCAAGATCATGCTGCTGGGCAACGATCGCCGAGGTCAGAAAGAACCGATCATCAGCCAGCCGGGTCAACGCGACCTCACATTCGATGCCGCCCAAGGTGGTCAGCATGTGGGTGAGTGAAACCCCGCCGGCTCGCTTGGCGACACGGTTGGCTCCGATACGATTGAGAAACTGCTCCGCGTCCGAGCCGGTCACCATGTACTTCGAAAACGCTGTCAGATCCGCTAAACCGACGCGTTCTTGAACACATCTGCATTCTGCAGCAACAGGATCAAACGCGTTGGTCCTGCGAAATCCGTATTGCTCCTCGCTTCCATCAAGCGAAAACCACTTCGGCCGCTCCCATCCGTAATACTCACCGTAAACGGCACCTTTCGCTTTCAGTCTGTCATAGATGGGTGTGGTCTTGACAGGACGCCCCGCTTCGCGAAATTCTCCCGGAAAGTGTACCTGATACATTTCCTGATATTCATCGATTGACTTGTCAACGACATAACGACCGGGAAGGTTCGCATATTCTCCGTATCGTCTGGGGTCCACTTCCCGGACATTGATTTCGGTCTGTCCGTGCACCATCCACTGCGCGAGATATTTTCCGACACCGGGTCCCTGGGTGATGCCGATCGATGCACCGCAACACAGCCAATAATTCTCAAGTCCGGCTGCCGGGCCCATCAGATATCCTCCGTCCGGGGTATGCGTGATCGGTCCGTTCACGACCCGTTTGATCCCGGCCTGGCCGAAAAGAGGCACGCGTTCGGCAGCCTTGATCAGGCTATGGTCAAGCCGGTCAAGTTCTTCCGGCAGAAGTTCCATGTCGAAACTCCAGTCGATACCGTCCAATCCCCAGGCAGCCGCTTGCGTCGTCTCATACGGTCCGACCAGTATTCCCTTCTGTTCCTGGCGGATGTAACACGATGCGACGGGGTCACGGACAACCGGCGGCTCGGTATCCAGCGCCTCGACTTCGGGAAGATTCTCGGTGACGAGATATTGGTGCTGCATATTGACAATCGGCAGTCGGAATCCTGACATCTGTGTCACCTGATCGGCAAAGCTTCCCGCTGCATTGACAACATGCTCACAGACAATCGAACCCTGTTCCGTGATCACCTTCCATTCACCGCCGGTCGTACGCTCAACGGCGGTGACACGATTCCTGCGTATGATCTCCACCCCGCGGTTGCGCGCTCCGACAGCCATCGAATTGGTACTGCTCGCCGGGTCAGTATGCCCGTCGTTCGGAGTATAGAAACCGAGTTTCACATCATCGGTGACCAGCAAGGGGTGAATCTCCTTCATTTCAGAATGACCGACGAGATGCGACTCGGCACCGATGTAGTCAAGAATTCCCTTGACGTAGTGAAACCAGTCGACCTCGGCATCCGAAATTGCGAGGCGCAGCGCACCGCAGCCATGCCATCCCGTCGACTGGCCGGTCTCAGCCTCGAGTCTGGCATAGAGCCTGACAGCATAATCATGGACTTTGGCCATATTCAGGCTGCCGATGAAATTCGGAATCAAGCCCGCCGCGTGCCAGGTCGATCCAGATGTCAACTCACCCTTGTCAATCAGTACGACGTCATCCCAGCCTTCAAGCGGCAGATGGTAGGCGAGGCCGACGCCCATCGCACCTCCACCGATGATTACAACTCTTGCATGTCCTTTCAATGTTCCACTACCTGATGTTGTTGAAGTTCACGATGGAGTCAGTCCGGTCCTCAGCCCTCGCCAGACCGGATGGCATGGCAATCGACCTGCGAAAGTTCTCAATCGCCTGGCGGGAGAAATCGGCTTCGGGACCTGACTCAAGCTCGAAGTTGCCGAACATATCGGTTCCCCGAACCAGCATGGCTGAATCGTGTCCCCCATTCCTGAGTTGAATGACATCGGCGGCAATGTAGGCAATCGACAGCCCGACCCGGGAACGGTCCGAACTATTCGCACCGGAACCATGCAACACCATGCTGTGGTGCATCGAAAACTGCCCCGGACGAAGCTCAACCATCAGCCGGTTGTGTTCGTCCTGCGGTGTCAGCTGCGCATTCTGACCGCTCAGCAGCATGTTGTTCTTGTCATCGCTGTTGTCATGAGAGCGAAATCCGTTCTCGTGACTCGCGCGTATCACCTGCATCGCGCCATTGTCCTCAGATGCGTCGGTCAGGGCCAGCCAGACGCTCAAGACGCCATTCGGCGGCTGCAAACCCCAATATCGCAAGTCCTGATGCCATCCGACATGTGCGGTGTCACCAGGCTCCTTGGCGAAAAATGATGCGCCCCACATCAGGATGTTCGGTCCGAGTATCGATTCGACCGCGTCCAGAATTCTCGGGTTGCGGACAACCTCATTCACCCAGGTTGAGACCAAATGCGTCTTGACCAGCTGCTTGGACTCAATCCATCCCGCCATACGTTCACGCAGCGCAAGGAAATTCGGAATCATTGACAGGGCCTCGTGCTCATCATAAGCGGTCAACGGAGCGACAATACCCTGTTGCCAGTACGTATTGACCTGGCCGTCAGTCAACATGCCATTCGTATTGGCTGACTTTACCATGATCGGTCCATAGTCGATTGGTGATGAAATCAGTCGCGGTAGGAGCGATCAATGCTGTCGAGCTGGCGTAACAGGGCGGGCCATTCGTAAGTGCCGCAAGGAGCGGCGGTCTGATACTGTTTGGCGGCGTGTTCGCAGACATCCCCCGGCGGCAGGTGTATCTCCCTTCCCATTGCGAGCACGTCCATCTGAACCCGACACGACAATTCCAAATAGTACATCCGCATATAAGCTTGCGCGACCGTATCTCCCGTCGTCAGCAATCCATGATTGCGCATGATCATCACCGGATTGTCACTGAGGCTGGCGGCCAGACGCTCGCGTTCATCCAGATCAAGTGACAAGCCTTCATAATCGTGATACGACACCCGGTTATAGAACTGAAATGCATCCTGAACCAGGGGCATGAAGCCTTCTTTCAGTGCCGACACCGCCAGTGCGGCGCGGCTGTGAGAATGCATGATGCAGTTCACATCCTCGCGCTCGTTGTAGATCGCACTGTGGATCACAAAGCCGGTAAAGTTGCTGTCACTGGTGTCGATAATCTCACCATTGGCATCGGTGGGCGGCACCGCAACCTGCCCGTTCTCATCCAGTGTGACCAGATTGGACGCAGTCACCTCGTCAAACCGCAATCCGAAAAGATTGATCAGGAAACGATTCGGCTGGCCGGGCACGCGTGCACTGATGTGGTTCCACACAATATCACTGAATCCATTCAGTTCCGCCAGTCGATGACAGGCGGCAAGATCAACCCGCGTCTGCCATTCCTCGGTGGAGACTGTCGACCACTTGCCGGTAACAACATTGTCTGAAATCTTCTGACTTTTCATAACTCCAAATACCTCGATTCCAACGATTCGGCATGCGCGTTTCAATCCGTTCCGGGCAAAGCCGGAAGAATCTGAACGTCCAACAAGAATCAGTCTGCGATAACTTACTCAACCGCTTTTATGAACAATAGCACTGAAGATCCTGCATCGATCGAATCGACTGACAATTTATCCATCCAAACCATGCGGCAATACAGGATATTCTCTACCGCGGCAAATCCCAATTGTACCCTTTCATTGAAATAATCTTCACCGCAATGTCCTCGTTGCCAAAGCCAGCGGGCAGGTCAGTTCAGTCTGGATTCAGGTCTCTCTGAGTCAGGCTCACTGACGCTGATTTCAACACCAGGCGTATCGTCCGGAATTGTACAGGCGCTCGTTTGCAAACATGGGAATGGTGAATTCTGATAAAATCGTCAAACCAAAAAAATGAACCAACAAAAAATATTCGGTTCACAGTCAATTTGCTGCATGAGGAGAGAACTGCGCAATGTACAAATCGCTATTGATTGACCCGGTCAAATGTACCAGTTGCCTGCAGTGTGAGCTGGCATGCTCATTCGAAAACGAGGGCGTGTTCAATCCGGCAAGATCCCGGATCAAGATTTTCGAGTTTGAGCATGGACTCAAAGCCATTCCCTATACCTGCACGCAGTGCGAGGAAGCCTGGTGTCTGCATGCATGCCCGGTTGAGGCCATTACGATCAACGCTCAGACTGGCGCAAAGGAAGTCAATGACTCGATCTGTGTCGGCTGCAAGGTCTGCACAATCGCATGTCCGTTCGGTACGGTCAACTACAATTCCGATTCCGGCAAGGTCATCAAGTGCGACCTATGCGGCGGCGACCCTCAGTGTGCGCAAGCCTGCCCGACCGGCGCGATCACATATGTCGATTCGGATTGGACCGGTTATTCCCGAATGCGCGACTCAGCTGTGGAATCCCACGGCTGAGACAACGCATCTCCGTATTGCATACCGAGGAGGCGACACGTGCAACACGTTATAGTCGGTGCCGGTCCAGCCGGCGTCATCGCGGCAGAAACCCTTCGCAAGAGGTCACGCGATGATTCCATCATCATCGTTGGAAACGAATCCTATCCGGCGTATTCCCGCATGGCGATTCCCTACCTGCTTGCAGGCGATGTTGAGGAGAACGGAACCTACCTCCGTCATAACGACAATCATTTCGACAGACTCGGGATCGAGATTCGTCAAAATTCTGTAACGAGCATCAACCCCGGCGAGAAAACCGTCGGACTCGCACAAGGACCTGATCTGTCCTATGACCGACTGTTGCTGGCAACCGGGTCCAGCGCAATCCGTCCGCCCATCAGTGGAATGGACTCGGCGCGCGTGCACAACTGCTGGACACTGGATGATGCTCACAGAATGCTGGGCGATGTTCAGGCGGGAGACCGGGTGGTACTGCTCGGAGCTGGATTTATCGGCTGCATCGTTTTGCAGGCATTGGTTTCGATGAAACTCGATCTGACTGTAGTGGAACTGGCGGATCATATGCTTGCCAGAATGATGGATCACGAGGGCGGCCAAATGATCCAGCAATGGTGCGAGGGCAAGGGCGTTGCCGTCAGAACCGGGTCGAAGGCCGTTGCTGTGACCGAGCAGAGCAATCAACTTGAGATTGAACTGGCTGACGGTTCCACCATCGCAGCCGATCATATCGTGTGTGCCGCAGGCGTTCGTCCCAATATTCAGATGCTGGAAGGCAGCGGTATCAAGGTTGATGCCGGCATCTTGGTTGACGATCAGTTACAGACCAACGTAGCCGATATCTTTGCGGCCGGTGATGTCGCCCAAGGGCCTGACCGAAGTACCGGCGACCTGCAGGTGCACGCAATTCAGCCGACAGCAAGTGAACACGGCAGAGCGGCTGCATTTCAGATGTCCGGCGATCATTCCCCCTACGGCGGCAGCCTGTCAATGAATGTACTGAACACGCTTGGGCTGATTACAAGTTCTTTTGGACTGTGGGATGGTGTCGACGGCGGTGACAGGACTTCGGTGTGCGACGCAGCCACAAATCGCTATCTTCGGCTGGAATTTCAGGACGATCTGCTCGTCGGTGCGCTGGCGATCGGACTGACGCAGCATGTCGGTGTCCTGCGAGGCTTGATTCAGACCAAAGTCAGACTTGGACATTGGAAAGAATTGCTGATGAGTGATCCTTCACTGATCATGAGCGCATATCTTGACCGCATGCAGGGGACGCGTACCTGACCCGCCGGATAGTCCCGGAATCCGGGAGTTGAGTCACCGAGTCCTCTCGGTCACAGATGCAACCTGACAGATTGTGCGTGGCGGCAAATCCCGCGTCTCGCTGCACGCACCTTGCTGAGGAATGACAGTGATATCCATGATACGTTGTGCGAATACAGTTTTGGCCATTGTCGGTGCCGTAGCCATAGCATTGGTTGCTGGCGGATGCGCACCCACAACTACAGTCGCCCGAGGCAGCACGAGTTCCGTTGAAGCGGAACTGATCAAACAGCAATCGCTCGCATTGAATCTCATGTTGTCCAGATATGCACGTCTGGACTCGCTTGGCTGGCCGATCCTGTCTGCAAATGTGCAATTGTGCAAATCACAGCGACTTGGTTTCGGCATCCGGGCAGCGTCGCGCCGTGATCTTGGTCGCGATCTCGAAAAGGGCTGGGAGAATCAACTCAACACAACCAACGACGCGACCATCATCAGTATTTCGGCAGGCTCGCCTGCCGAGCGCGGCGGGCTGCAGGTCGGGGATCAGCTGGTCTCAATCGGCGGCAAGACAGTTTCCAGCGGTCGGGGTGCGCACAAGAAAGTGCGCAAGTTGATCAGAAAGCAGGCTTCTGCCGGAAACAGCCTGGAGTTTGCAGTCTACAGGCCAGGCAGTGACGAGACTGTCGTCTCCAACCTTGTCCCCCAGGAAATCTGTGACGTCGAGGTCCTCATCGTCGACGATGATCGGATCAATGCATTCACCGACGGGATTCGATTGGTTTTCAATCTCGGTATGATTCGATTTGCTGAAAGTGACTGGGAGTTGCAACTGGTATTTGCACATGAACTTGCACACGTTGTTGAGGGACACATCGATAAGAAGTTGGGCAATGCCCTGATAGGCGCAGTGATCGATGGTGTCATCACCGGCGCTTCCGGTTACTACTCAAACACGTTCTCAAATCTCGGGCTTAGCGCCTTCAGTCAGGAATTCGAAAGAGAAGCGGATTATGTCGGCCTGTATATCATGGCAAGGTCCGGATTGGATACCGCCCAAGCCGCCAATTTCTGGCGCCGCATTGCAGCCGAGTCACCTCTCCAGAATTCGAAAACCGCACCATTCGCCCGTACTCATCCCGCAGCCGCTGAGCGGTTTGCGAATATTGAGGCAACGCATGAGGAAATTCAGCACAAAATTCAAGCCGGTCTGCCGTTGATTCCGGAACGCCGCAAGGATCTGTAAGCCGGTTCGGCTTAGTCTGTCAAATCGGCTCGAAGCGAAATTCCCGGATATGCCAATCGTCGTTTGATATTTCAATCAGCAGGCACGAAGGTCCATCCCGTGTGCGGACGCGTCCTGCGGCGCCGGGGTTGATGACCCACGGCCGATGCGCCTGGTCGATCACTCTGCGGTGCGTGTGGCCGTAGACAACGACGCGGCTGTCGGGATAGCGGCCCCTCAACTCCTCGTGGTAACGGTCCGTGAGATCCGCCTCGTAGCAATTGATGTCCCTGACCGTGTGCCCGTGCTCTACAGTAATCGTTCCGCTGGTCAGGAGAATGTGCTGAACCGAGGGGATGAATTCCAGCAGATGTGCATCATCCGCATGCCAGTTGGCTGTGATATCGTTGTTACCCCTCACAGCCATCACCCGACCGATTTTGGGCGAGAGTTCATTCAACACCGCCGCCGAACCGATATCACCGGCGTGAACCGCCAGCGTACTTTCAGAAACAATTTCACCAATCCGCGGATCGACCAACCCGTGTGTATCCGAGAGCACCGCGACTTTCATCCGCTTTGCTGCCAGATGCCTGAGGTCTGTTACATTCGGTTTCATATCGACATCAGCGATTGATCGTACTGTTTCTTGCATGTATTTCACGGTGTCATACTTAATATGGGGTCGTGTCGAAGAGGTGTCAATCGCGATCCGCCTTGTGAAGATCTTGAGCACCCGAAAGATCGTCATTATAGGCAAGCGACCCGCCCTGTTCGGATGAAGTGGTGTGGTGATAAACTATTTTGCAGTTCGTCCAACTTTGGGAAGTCGGAATCTTGTCAGCAATTGTGCAAATTGAAGGTGTCACGAAGCGATTCGGCCCTGTCACTGCGGTCAGCAACTGCAGCTTTCAGCTTGAGGCAGGCAAAATAACCGGTTTGATCGGTCCGAACGGTGCGGGGAAATCCACCTTGTTCAACATTGTTGCCGGTGTGCACCGACCCGACTCAGGCAAGGTAAGTCTTGGCGGTGAGGACATCACCGCAATGCCATCTCATGACCTGTTTGCCCGCGGTCTTTTGCGTACCTTCCAGATTCCACATGAATTCTCCAGCATGACTGCTATTGAGAACCTGCTGATGGTGCCGGCGGGTCAGATTGGTGAGAACCTGAAAAACGCGTTGTTCTTTCGCAAGCATTTTGTCGCTCAAGAGCGCGAAGTGCTGGACAAGGCGGCCAGCGTCATTGACTTTCTCGGACTTGGTCATGTGAAAAATGAGCTCGCCGGAAACCTTTCCGGCGGTCAGAAAAAACTTCTTGAGCTAGGCCGCACCCTGATGGTCGATACAAAAGTCGTCCTATTGGATGAAATTGGCGCCGGAGTCAATCGTACCCTGCTCAACACGCTGTCAGATCATATCGAAAAGCTGAATCGGGATTTTGGCAAGACATTTTTCATCATCGAGCACAACATGGAGTTCATTTCGCGGTTGTGCCATCGGGTCACTGTGATGATTGAGGGCGAAATCGTAACCGAAGGTTTGCCGGACGAGGTCCTGTCTGATCCCTTGGTTGTAGAGGCATACTTCGGCGGCGGCAAGCGCGCTCGAACCCCCGACTGACAGGATTGATGCTGATCAACGCAGTAAACCTGGTTGCCGGGTATGGCGGAGAACCCATTCTCAACGGTGTTGACATTGCGCTTGGGACAGGACAGATCGGTGTCATCGTCGGGCCGAACGGTGCTGGCAAGTCAACCGCCCTGAAAAGTATTTTCGGACTGATCGGCCTGCAACAGGGCAAGGTTGAGTTTGAGGGCACCGACATCTCAGATGTTCCGCCTGACCGGCGTGTGGGTCTGGGTATCGCGTACGTCCCACAGGAATTGAACATTTTCCAATCGCTGACTGTTCAGGAAAACCTGGAGATGGGTGCCTACATCCGACGGGATGACTGCACCCGGGCGATCGAGAGAATGTTCGAGCTGTTCCCGCCGCTCAAACAGAAACGAAATGCCGTCGCCGGAAATCTCTCGGGCGGACAACGGCAGATGGTGGCGATCGGTCGCGCGCTGATGGTCGAGCCCCGACTGCTGCTGCTCGATGAGCCGACCGTGGGGCTGTCACCCGCATTTGTGCACGATATCATCGACCGTATCATCGCAGTGGCCCGTTCCAATGTCGGCGTTCTGGTAGTCGAGCAGAATGCGAGACGCGCACTGGAAATCGCCGATACCGGCTTTGTACTCGCTGGCGGTCGAAACCTGTATACAGATACCGGTGAGAACCTCCTGAACAATCCTGAGGTCGCACGAAGCTTTCTGGGACGATGATTTGCTGTGAATGAACTGATATTCTTCATCAACAAGGTCGTCCTCTCCGGCGCGATCATCGGTTGCATCTATGCATTGGGCGCAATCGGCGTCACCCTGATTTTCGGGATCCTGCGTTTCGCTCATTTTGCCCATGCTGACCTGATGACGACTGGTGCATTTTTTGCGCTGATCTTCACGTCCCTGCTATCCGGCGTCGGCCCGATCGGCGGGCTGCCGACAGGATTCGTCGTTCTGCCGCTGGCTGCGGCGGCCACAGCCCTATTGGCGATTGGACTCGATCGAATGTTCTATCGCCCGCTCAGGGCCCGGAACATCAAGCCCATTTTGTTGCTGGTGGCATCCCTCGGCGTGACACTGATGCTGCAGGGAATAACCCGGTTGTTCGCCGGAACCTCAATCCGAACTTTCTTTACATCCGAAACCAAGGATGTTTTTCGAATCGATGTCCCTTTCGAACTCGCGACGCGCAAGATTGTGATTACTGAACCGCAGCTGCTGCTGTTCGTCACTACCGTTGTAAGCATCATCTGCCTGCATCAGTTCCTGACCCGGGCGAGATTGGGCAAGGCCATGCGTGCGATGGCGGACAATGCCGACCTGGCTCTGATATCGGGCATCAACACCGACACGGTTGTAACCGTCACCTGGATCATCGCAGGTGTCTTGGCGGCGGCAGGTGGCGTGCTGCTCGCACTGGATGTGGCGCTGAAGCCGGACCTGAGCTTCAACATTCTGCTGCCGATTTTCGCTGCTGCAATCGTCGGCGGTGTGGGTCGTCCCTACGGTGCGATCGCAGGGGGACTGCTGGTTGGCTATTCAGAAGCATTGGCGGTCTTCAACTGGTCAATTCTTCTACGCCAGGCAAATGATTGGCTGCCGACGTGGATCGAAATTCCGGCACGGCTGACCATCGTCCCGACAGAGTACAAACTGGTCGTTCCATTCGTGATCCTGATCGCAGTTCTGTTGTGGCGTCCGACCGGAATATTCCGCGGCCAGATTACGTGAGGCGGAATGTTGCCGTGACCGGATATCGCAGAGAGATAATCCTGTTCACCATCACTGGAGTCACAGTGATGGCCATCCTCGGTATTTTCGGGCAAGCCTATACACTCAGGATGCTGGTCGAGGCAGGCTGCTTCGCCATCATTGCCCTGGGCCTGACAATCCAATGGGGCTACGCTGGTCTTTTCAACGCCGGAATCATGGGGTTTGTAGCTGTCGGGGGATTTATGACAATGTTCCTGAGCTTCCCGGTAAACGACAGTTTCTGGCAGTCGGACGCGCCGCGCTCGCTTGCGTTGTTCGCATTGCTGGTGGCGATGATCGTGCTGGTGCTGATCGGTCTGGGACAGATGCATCGGATCGGCGTCAGTCAGAGACTCAAGACTGCTGTCATCCTGATCGCCCTGGTCATTGCGTTTTTCATTTTCAACAGCCAGCTGGACCCGATTGCGCGAATGATCGAAACCGAAGCCGGTTTCATCGGCGGATTGGGACTGCCTGTCCTCGCCGGCTGGATCATGGGTGGCATCGCAGCCGCGTTTGTCGCCTACTGGATTGGGAAAGCGTGCCTGGGACTGCGAAGCGACTATCTCGCGATCGCCACATTGGGGTTTGCGGAAATCATCAAGCACATACTGAAAAATGCCGATTGGCTGACCCGCGGTACACTGACTGTCTCCCCCCTGCCCTGGCCGGTACCCACTCCGAATGATCTCGGATTTGTTGCGGCACGCGCAGCCTACCTGAGTCTGACCGCAGTTTTGGTTGGCGTGATCTTTATCTTGCTTCAACGCGCTTACAGGGCACCGTGGGGAAGAATGATGCGAGCAATCCGGGATAACGATATCGCAGCCGCGGCGATGGGCAAGGATGTCAATTTCCGACGTTTGGAGATTTTTGTGCTGGGATCAGGCCTGATCGGGTTTGGTGGCGCGGCACTGGTCACATTCAACCGCATTTTTGATCCTTCAGGATTCACCCCCCTCAAGCATACATTCCTGATTTGGGTGATGGTATTGCTCGGCGGGGCTGGCAATAACGCGGGTGCCGTATTCGGCGCGATTGCCGTTTACATCATCTGGGTCATGTCCGAACCGCTCACGCTGCTTGTGTTCGATTACGCGGCACAATACGGTTCGCTCCTGTTCGGTTGGGAGCCACCCGCCGACCTGACAGCCCGCGCGCTTCAGTCGAGGGTATTTGTGATCGGTCTGACAATTACGCTGACGCTCAGATTTGCGCCGCAGGGGTTGTTGCCGGAACGCCGGGTCAGGATCTCTTGAGGTTCAAGAAAAATGGGGGCGGAACTGCACGTTCCG
Source organism: Acidiferrobacterales bacterium (assembly GCA_028820695.1). NCBI lineage: Bacteria > Pseudomonadati > Pseudomonadota > Gammaproteobacteria > Acidiferrobacterales > Acidiferrobacterales bacterium. The sequence continues at coordinate 26,821 of JAPPIB010000004.1, forward strand.
CCCCCAATTCCATCGCGTCCGGATCAAGCGGCAAATTACATGATCTCGCCCACTTCGACGAGCTGCCCGTCCTGAACCGATATCTCAACAATCAGTCCGGAAACGTCTCCATCGTCGTTGAAATCAACGCTGCCACCGGCACCTTCGTAGTTGATTTCCTTACCTGCAGCCAGCGCCTCCACAGCTTGTGCCCAGTCCCCAGGATGGATTACCATTCCGGGAGGGCTGGATATGGCGTGAAGAGCCGCTGACATGCCATCAGCACTGGCAGAACCCTTTTGCTGCATCGCAAGTGCCAGCATGAACATCGCGTCGAATGCCTGGCTGTCGTAGACGACTTCAGTCATCCCGGCCGCCTCGCGCAGCGCGGCGAACCGATCAGTGCCCTCGCCGGCCGGCGAACCGGCCCGGGTGATGATCATGCCTTCAAGTGCATCCGCGCCGACTCCCTGGATCAGCGAATCGCTCGCCATTCCATCACCGCCGATGAAGTTGCTGAAATCTCCGCTTTCGAGTGCCTGCCGGATAATGGTCTGACCGGCGCCATCCGCATAGCCCAGCACCACAAGATGTTCCGCACCGGTGGCTGCCAAGGCACCGATTTCAGGTCGGTAGTCGGCCTTGCCGTCCTCGTGGGCTTCGCTCGCTGCGATCGCGCCACCCATTCCGGTATAAGCGTTTGACAGCGCATCAGCAAATCCCTTGCCGTAATCATTGTTGATATAGGTCACTGCGACGGTATTGATTCCTTTGGCGAGTAACAACTTGGCCAGAGACTCACCCTGAAATGAATCCGAAGGGACCGTTCGGAAGACCATGTCATTGTCTTCCATCGCACTGATTGCGGGACTCGTTGAAGCCGGTGACACCATGACCACGCCCGCAGGAATGGCAACGTTGTTCGCAGCAGCAATTGTCGACCCGGAGCAAAGGGCGCCGACAATGGCAACAACGCCATCGGAATTCACCAGCCGGTCGGCAGAATCAGTAGCCTGATTGGCATCAACACAGGCGGTGTCGCCTGAAACGACCTCGATCATAGTGCCTCCGAGCAAACCACCTTGTTCGGCAATCGTACTGGCTGCGAGTTTCGCCCCGCCTTCAATTCCCGGCGTGAGCGTTTCGATGGGTCCGGTAAATCCACCTAGAAATCCCACTTTTACAGAATCTGCACTGGCCGCAGTCTGCGTGAGGAACGACACGCAAATAATCATTACCACCGCTACCAGTCCGTTTGAGTTTCTCGTCATAGTCATGTTGACATTCTCCGTTTACGTGCAATTCAGATAAGGTTGATTATATACCTGAAAATCACCATTCCCTGACCCGAAAAAGCCGTATCAAGGCACGTGGTCCTGACAATCGAGGTGTGAGGAACCGACCTTGCGCGGCCCTCTGGCGCCGCACTTGAAGCCGAGTGGATTTCTTTCCTCGCACACTCGACTTCAGACATTTTGGATCGTAAATGATCGATATCAGGAAAACGGGTGTTTTATGGGAAGCACTGCAATCTGAGCGTCGCCGCAGAGGGACGGCGAAGGGACGGCGAAGGGACGGCGACTGCTGAGGTCGACTTCAGGTCAAGAGATTTTCAAAGGCCTCAAACGAAATGGACGACGTGCGTTTGCTGGCCGGCAAGCGTCAGACCTGTCGTCGGCGGGTCAGCTAACTCAGCCGCGCGAGCAGATTGTCAACAAACTGCTCACACTTTTGAACCTGGCTGACCTCGATGTACTCGTTGGGCTTGTGCGCCTGATCGATATACCCCGGGCCGCAGACAACCGACGGGATCCCGATATTCTCAAACAGCCCGCCTTCAGTTCCGAAACTCACACAGCCGGTGCCGGTCGTATGTGACAGTTCCTGTGTCATCCGAATCAAACTATCGTCGCTGGTAGACAAGGCAGGGATAACTGACAGTTCCTCCCATTCGATGCTGGCATCAGGATAAACCGCATTCATCTCGGGCAGGATGTCGTTTTCGATAAACTTTTGCAGCTGATCCCAGACTCGATCAGGATCATCGTTGGGCAGGTGGCGGATTTCCGCTTCAAACGCGCATAATTTCGGGACGATATTCAGTGCTGTTCCGCCTTTGACAGTTCCGGTGTGAACTGTGGTGTACGGAGGATCAAATTCGTGATCAAAAGGCCCCTCATCCCGAAACTCTCGCGCACGCCTTTTCAGAAACGCAATGATCTCAGCGGCCGCCTCAACCGCATTGACGCCGATATGCGCCAAACCCGAGTGTGCTTCAAGTCCATGAATCGTACATCGGCGAGAGATCTTGCCTTTATGCGCTCGCACCACCCGCATCCCTGTGGGTTCACCGATGACGCATAAGCGTGGTTTGTTGGGGCGCTGTTCAAGCTCGCGCAAGAGGGTTCGAACCCCGACACAACCAATTTCCTCATCATAGGAAAACGCGAAATGAATCGGTGTAGCAAGATTTCTCTCGATCATCTGTGGCACCTTCGCAAGACACACGGCAATGAAGCTTTTCATGTCGCTGGTGCCCCGACCAAACAGTCGGTCGTCCTTGCGATCAATCCTGTACGGATCGGTTTCCCATTTCTGTCCGTCAACAGGAACAACATCGGTGTGGCCGGAAAGAGCGACTCCACCAAGATCAGCGGCACCGATCGTGGCAAATAGATTGGCTTTGCGGCGATCGCGGTCAAACACCAATTCTGACGAGATGCCAAACTGCTCCAGATAGCCTTTGACGAACTCGATCAATTCCAGATTTGAATTCCTGCTGGTGGTATCGAAACCGACCAGGTCTGTGATCAGATCAATTGAACTTTTGCTGGTTGCCATTGGTTTGAAAATCTCGTGTCGCTGCCCGGTTGCGTTCAATGGCGATTGTACAGCATATTCAATCGTTCCGAATGTGTCCGCTCGTGACCCAAGGCCAATTTGTTTCACTGAGAACATTTTGCCTTGGCATGTCCGCACGGCATAAATATTACAGGGGTCTTAAGGAATCGAGACTCCGTACCCTGCGATCGAAACCCATAGGGGTCGGTAGTACGAGAACGATGCAACCGACTTCGGCACTGGCATCTGAACCAATTCTTCCCGGCTGCCTGTTTCGAAACTTCATGACTCCCTGAGCGTCCGAACACGGAAGGTGCGATATGCGTCTGTGTGCTACAATCCACATCAACCCTGACCTGCTGTGGCAGCATTTCATCCGATGAGGAAACCTTGGATCGGTCAAGTTCCAATGTAACGGCAAAGCATCTGTCTTTTTCAGCTTCCCTGTCTCGGAATCAGGGACAATTGCAGAACTTTGGCGATGGGAGACATCGAATAAATTGAACACTTCAGGTTCGAGCACCGCACGCAGTGCCATGCTGATTCTGGCGGCGTTCGTCATTATTGTCGCAGGCATGAAGGTTGCAAGTCCGCTGATTGTGCCGATTCTTCTGTCACTGTTTATCGCGACGATCAGCGCTCCCCCGCTGCTTTGGCTCAAGGAAAAAGGAATCCCCACATTCCTTGCCATGTTGCTGGTAGTCGGCTTCATCCTCGGTGCCGGCATTCTTGTCGTGACACTGGTCGGAGCCTCCCTGACTGACTTTCGGGGCCAGCTTCCGGTCTACGAGCAGCGTCTTGACGGGTTATTCCAAAATGTCACCGCACTGGCCGCGAAATATGAGGTGTCTTTGAATTTCTCAGATATTGCCAGTGTCATCAATCCGGCTTCCGTAGCGACAGGCGTTGGCAGGCTGGTCAACGAAATCGGCGGTCTGATCGCAAACGCTTTCCTGATCTTCATCGTGGTTGTCTTCATGCTGTTTGAAGTGTCGTCATTGCCCGGCAAGCTGAAAGCAATGACGTCGCGACCGGCAGATTCGATTGAACGTCTGGCCAACTTCAAAAGCAGTCTTCAACGCTATCTCGTCATCAAGACAGCGACCAGTCTCGCGACCGCACTGATGGTATGGATCCTATTGAAAGCACTCGGGGTTGACTTCGCGGTTTTGTGGGCGCTGCTTGCGTTCTTTCTGAACTTCGTACCGAACATCGGGTCTGTGATTGCAGCGATTCCGGCAGTCATGATCGCGCTGTTGCAGACTGACGTGCTGACAGCGGTCTGGGTTGCGGTCGGCTATCTGGTCATCAACAGCCTGGTCGGGACCGTGATCGAGCCGCGGATCGCTGGCCGTCATCTCGGACTTTCCCCGTTGATCGTATTTCTGTCATTGGTGTTCTGGGGATACATTCTCGGTCCGGTCGGCATGTTTCTTTCGGTGCCCCTGACCATGGTTGTCAGATTGGTTGCCGAAAGCAGTGACGATACCCGCTGGATATCCATCCTGCTAAGCGAACGCGTGCATGAATCCGATTCCGGCATGAATGACGGACAACAGTGAAAAACACCATGTCGCCGCCGGTGGCGGCGCAGTCCATTCAAAACCTCGACAATCACGGCGACCGTCGCGAAGACCCCTATTTCTGGTTGTGTGACCGAAACGCGCCTGAAGTCCTGGACCACCTGCGGCAGGAAAATCAATATACCGAACATCTCCTGGCACAGTCCGAGGAACTGACCGAGCAGCTGTACCAGGAAATGAAAGACCGGATAATCGAATCAGATATGTCGGCGCCGGTGCGGGACGGCCCGTTTGAATATTTCCGGCGGGAATCCCGTGACAACAACTACGTGACCCACTGCAGAAGATACCCGGGTCAGCCCGACACCGAGCAACTGATTGTGGACGAAAACGAGCTGGCCGCGGGGCATCGCTTTTTCCGCCTCCGCGGATTGACGATCAGTCCCGATCATCAGATTGCGGGATACGCAACCGACACCAGCGGAAATGAGCGGTACACCATCAGGTTTCTGAACCTGATGGACCGTCAGCTGCTGCCGGACGTCATTGCAGACGTCTCAGGAAGTCTCGAGTGGGACAGTAGCGCAGAACATGTCTACTACACAACTCTCAACAACGCCAATCGCCCTTTCAGGCTTTACCGACATCGTATCGGCGATCATCCGGACAACGACCAGTTGATATTGGAGGAACCCGACGAGGCATTCTATATGGGCCTGTCCAAGTCCTGCAGCCGGAAGTACCTGCATGTGATCCTGCAAAGCGCAGTCACCACAGAAGTCCACGTGCTGGATGCCAGTGACGCGACCGGGACCGCGCGTGTGGTCTTTCCCCGCAAGCAGGGTATCGAATATTCGGTCGAAGACAGGGGCGACTCACTGTATGTGCTGACCAATGAGGATGCAGTCAATTTCCGTCTGATGAAAACCTCTGTCAGATTGCCGAACAAAACCGGTTGGGAAACGGTCGTTGGACATGCGGATGATGCGACGCTGATCGATTTCGAGGTTTTCGACGACTTCATCGTCGTCGCTGAACGACGCGATGGACTGCCGGGCGTTTTCTGCATCGCCGGCGATTCAGGTGACATCCAGAGCATCGCAAAGCCACCGCAGACTCAGGAACTTCACATCGGCGAAAACCGGGAGTTCAATTCTTCCACATGTCGTCTGAACGGAACCTCACTTGACATGCCATTTACACAATATGACTATGACATGAGTTCCGGCGCATGCGACCTGGTAAAGACAAAACCAGTCGGCGGTGGGTATGACCCCGACAATTACACGACTGAAGACTATCGGGTACAGTCGCACGACGGCTCAGAGGTTCCGCTTTATCTTGTCTACCGCAAGGACGCAGTTCAGTCCCGCCCTGCGCCGCTTGTGCTGTATAGCTACGGTGCCTACGGAGTCAGCTATCCGCTTTACTTCTCATCGGCTCGGTTGAGTCTGCTTGACCGCGGAATCATCTTTGCGGTGGCGCATGTTCGCGGCGGTGGTGAACTCGGTGAGACGTGGTATCAGGCAGGTAAGTTGTCACACAAGAAAAATACCTTTTGTGATTTTCGCGCCTGCGCGGATTTCCTGATGTCCAATGGCACGACAAGTGCGAAACAACTGGCCATATCCGGCGGCAGCGCTGGCGGGCTGGTGGTCGGCAACTACATCAATGAATGTCCAAGCCATTGCCGGGTGGCGGTGGCACATGTACCTTTTGTTGACATCCTGACGACGATACTCGACGACACATTGCCGGCTTCGGTCACAGAACGGGAGGAATGGGGTGATCCGACCGAACCGGAGCTTTATGACTATATGAAGTCCTATTCCCCATACGACAATGTACAACCGGCAGATTTCCCTGCAATGTTTGTCACTGCAGGCTTGAATGACATGCGAGTCGGATACTGGGAACCTGCGAAGTGGGTGGCAAAAATCCGCTTGTGCAACTCGGGAACCAGACCGATCGTGCTGAAAACAGAAATGCACTCCGGACATGGCGGTAAATCCGCACGACACGAATCCCTCAGGGAGACCGCTGAGGAATTCGCGTTTGTCATAACGCAGCTGTCTGAAGATTAGGTATCGCTGAAAGTCGGTGGACGGCGACAGAAATCTCCGGCACTGGCGGCTACTTGCGTGCGCCCTGAACCAGGCGATCAAGGATCATGGCGCAGAACAGGATCGAGAATCCAGCCAGAATTCCCTGCCCCACGTTTGCATACTGCAGCGCTTCCAGCACATCTTCTCCCAGGCCTTTGGCCCCGATAAGCGATGCGACAACAACCATGGCCAGCGATAACATGATCGTCTGATTGATTCCAGCCCGTATCGACGGGCTCGCCAATGGCAGGTCCACTCTGGTGAAAAGGTACCATTTGCTGGCGCCGAACGAAATCGCGGCTTCGCGCACGCTCTCAGGGACACCGCGAAGACCCAGCACAGTGAGGCGCACCACCGGTGTTCCCCCGAAAATCATGGTGGTAACCACCGCCGCAGGTTTTCCGGTTCCAAAAAATGCGATCACCGGGATCATGAAGACAAACGCCGGCATGGTCTGCATGAAATCCATGATCGGCTGAATGAATTTATAGAACCGGGGCCTGCGGGCGCAATACATCCCCAGCGGAATGCCGATCGCGATCGAAAGACAGGCTGCAGTTCCCAAAAGAGCCAGTGTCGTCATCGCCTTGACCCAGAATCCCAGCAATCCCATGTAAGCCAGGAATGCGCCGGACCAAATGGCGGTCCTGATGCCAGCGGTGAGCCACGTCAGCAAAACTATAAAACTCGCAATCACAATCCACGGCGTATTGACGAACAACAGTTCCAGCGCGTCCAGAATCAACCGGATGCCAAAAGTGATGAAATCAAATATCGCCTCTCCGTTAGTGACGCAGAAGGTAAAGAACCCTTCCACCCACGCAATGCTGGTCAGACGGATGTCAGGATCCGTCGGAAATTGGGTCAGGGTCTCAAACTGGCCGGGAAAACAGTAGTGGTACACGGCCGCAGCAACGATCAGAACCATGAAGACACTACTGAAAAAAAGCTGTCTGGTCGGCATTCCGGAACGAATGCTGCGATCGGAAACCCATTCTGAGATCCGGGACTCCAAAGCTGTATTGGCAATGGCCGACTGGGCGGCTTTGACAACTATCAGGATGATCGCTCCGGCCAGTGCGATCCATATGCCCTGATCGGCGATTTCCTGGGCCTCCAGCCTGATTCCGCCGATTGAATCCTCCAGGGATTTGACCGTACGTCTATACACGTCAACCTTGTCCGACTGCGCCTCTATTGCAGCGCTCAGTTGCTGGCGACGCAATTCCAGCGTTCCCTCAATCGAGGCGATACGCTCGCGGGCTTCCGCCGCAAGATCACCGAACAATCCACGCGCCAGCTGCACATAGCCCAAAGTCTCAACAATCAGCAAGGGAATCGCCCACATCCACAAGCCGCGGGCACCGAACCAGACCGGTCCGAGAATCCCGGCGGTGGGATTGAAAGTGGGTGTGAATCGGGAACTTTCGCCGATCCTGTCAAACTGGGTAATATAGTAGTCTGGATTCGTATGTACGAATGATCGTATGTTTTCTCGACGTTCTGCGGCGTATTCTTCGGCCGCTTCTATATCAATAGCGTCAAGTTGGTTTTCCACTTTTTCTGTCATGACACATCGGCTCCTTCTATGACAGTGCGTAAGATATCTTTCTTGGTGATGACACCGACATCAATGTCCTGGTCCTCGACCACAATCGGTGCGTCGTTGTCGATGGACAACTCAATCAACTTGCTAAGGGTCTCGCTTTCGTTGATTCTCGGTGCGTCTGCAGGCAGGGGTTCATTGGCAGCCAGATACTGATCCAGCGGCTTCATCACAACATGGGCACGGACCACCTTGAGGCGGGAAATACCGGCCACAAAATCGGCTACGTAATCGTCAGCGGGGCTCATCACAATATCCTCGGCCGTACCGATCTGCACGATCATGCCGTCACGCATGATCGCGATACGATTACCGATTCGGACCGCCTCATCCAGATCGTGTGTGATGAAAACCGTAGTCTTTTTCATCATCTCCGAAAGGCGGAGAAACTCATCTTGCAGCTGGCGCCGGATCAGCGGGTCCAGTGCACTGAACGGTTCATCCATCAACAGGACATCGGGGTTGGCGGCGAGGGCGCGGGCGAGACCGACACGCTGCTGCATGCCGCCGGACAGCTCGTGGGCGAACTTGCTGCCCCATGCACCCAGTTCGACAATGTCCAGGATTGCGGCAGCATGCCGCATTCGCTCATTCTTGCTGACCCGTCGGATTTCCAACGGCATCGCAACATTATCGAGAACTGACCGATGCGGCAACAGCGCGAAATTCTGAAATACCATTCCGATATTACGATTGCGAAACTGTTGCAACTGCGTGTATTCCAAGGCCAGAACATCAGTGCCGTCAATGGTGATTTTTCCGGATGTGGGCTCCAGCAGGCGGTTGAAATGCCTGACCAGTGTCGACTTTCCACTGCCGGAAAGACCCATGACACAGAAAATTTCGCCTCGATTGACGCGGAGACTGGCGTCCGCGACACCGACTACCGCATTGAATTCCGCAAGCACCTGCGCCTTGGTAAGACCGTCCTCCTGGACGGCCTTCATTGCCTCAGTGGCATTTGTCCCGAAAATTTTCCAGACATTCGAGACTTCAATGACCATATCGTCATTCATATCCAGGGAAGTGATCGTCATGACGCTGCGGGCTCTCGGTCAGTCTGTTGCCTGAAATGATGGCACCGGAGACTTTGCTCCGGCGCCATCATCATGCGTGAATTTCAGGAATTAAAGTCCGAGCCAGGCGTCAATGCGATCAGGGTTGTTGGTAACCCATTCTCGTGCGACTTCACCGGCCTCCCGACCCTTTCCGGAAATTTCGAATGCGAAATTGCTGACGTCATCGGCTGTCAACGCGAATCGCTCAAAAAATTCGACGATCGCAGGCGATCGGTCCGCCAGGGAATTTGACCATGCGATCTGAACATTTTTCAACGCGTCTTTCGTTGCGACCATTGAATTTTCATACCAATCCGCAGAATCGGATGGCTGAACCATGACGTATTTTTCCGGGTCGTAGGTCGGCTCGGACAGCATCTCCACGTCAAACATGTACCAGATTGCATGAGGCTTGTAGCAATAAAATGCATATCCTTCACCTTTGGCGATCGAGTCCTTGACACGTGCGGTCTTGACACTTTCTTCGGCGCGAATCGGCTCGATGAAATCCAGCAGACCGTAGTCACGGACCTTGACTTCGTTGACATTGGCTGACGCCCATCCTGGTGCGCCGATCCACATCTCACCGCGACCATTGCCATCACTGTCCATCGCTCCCGCAACATCCGGTCGACTGAGGTCTGCAATGTCCGTGATGCTGAACTTGGCACCGAAGTCCTTGGATACGCAAAAACCCTGGTTTCCCTCATACGGATTGCTTGACAATGTCACAGTGCCCGCACCGTCAACATATTTCTTGGTAAAACTTTCCTGGTTTGGAAGCCATACGTCAGGGTGTACGTCAATGTCGCCCTTACCCTGATCCATGGCCTGAAAGATTGTAGCGTTATTGCCCGGGACCAACTCAGCCTCGCCGCCGATTCGCATTTCAACGACAGATGCCAGAAGGTGTGCAATCGCTTGCGCACCAGTCCAGGATGGAACACCAATCTTGACCGATTCACTGGCCAGTACTGGTGTTGCAACCATGGTCATCACCGTTGCCAACACTATTGCTCGTAGTTTCCTAATCATAGTTTCCTCCTATGGATCTTATTTCCGGATATCTCCGGTATTAAAAAACTGACACACATGACTGACTGTCTCAGCCAGTCATTTCACCGTATTTTTGTGTAGTGTCCTGGATTGAGTCAAGACAGGACGTTTCTTTATTTTTACATCGATTATCGCAACTGCCTGCCGATTTTAACAAACTGCTATCGCAGGGGATGCGATTCTATTGAGGCCTGCAGCTCGCCTCACCGAGATGTACACTGCCCCCAACACCGCATTGCATTTCTTTTTGGAAAAGCCGGCTGCCAATGTCTGTCAGTGAACCGTCGCTTGCGGACCGCTGCCGCCCGTCAGTTCCCTGAGATAGTGCGGATATGGCGCAGGCACAAACCTTCCATGGCCGTTCATGCCGTGAGTGTGTATAGGTTTGAATCCCTCAGGCGGCTGACACAGACGAAAAGTGTCGGCACCGAACCTCAACAACTGCACGCCGGCTTGCCACACCTTTTCCTCATCGTCGCTATTGATTATGCCCACCGCTATGAAAGGATAAATCGGGGTGAGGGCCAGCTCCGGAAACATCACCCGAACGTTGCCAATCTGACGAAACACCTGACTGAGCGCTTCGTCACTGAACTTGTGCTTGATCTCAAACACAAAGGCCGCCTTATCTTGGTCGGATTTCGCCCACGCATCAATTTGCACCCGCACTCCGTTATAAGAGCCTGTTAAACCGCCCAAAAAGTCCGCCTTCAGCTGTTCTTTAACAATACGCTCAATTGACGGCATCGCCAGATGCTCGACAAACTCACCGCGTGTGTTGCCGAAGTTACCAAGCTGGATGCCGATCTCTCTCAACTTCGCGTCGGTCTTTTCAAGCTGTGCTTCAGTCTTCCGAATCTGTGCGTCAGTCTTCCGACTCTGTGCGTTGGTTTCCCGAATCTGTGCTTCGGTCTTTCGAATCTGCGCGTCAGTCTTTCGAAACTCTGCTTCAGTCTCTTTCCGACTCTCCGCAACCTCCCTGAGTATCTTGTAGATATCAGCAAAGCGATACTCATTTATTTCCTGGGCCCTTTCGGCATCGTCGAACGACCTGATTTTATCAACTGGGGGCATAATAAATTTGCTCCTGGATACTTGCTGTATCCGTATTCATTTTCGTCATCCCGTTTGAGACTTTGATTGTATTACAGTGTGACTCGAGAGGCTGAGTCATTCGCATAACGTTTCGGGCGGTATAAGCACCTTTTTGATCCGGCACACTTTATCTTGCGTATTGTCGGAGGATTTCTGCGGTGTTATCTTTTAAAACCGGATTGAATCGCGCCCAACGGTTCGGAACGCGAACAACAAGTCATGTCCTTTCATTTCTCCTGTGTTCCATGATTGGCTGCTACCGCTGACAGTTCATATAGTCCGGATTGTGCCAGACTTCGGTTTCGATAACCGGCAGCGGCTCAATCCCCACAATCGCGTCGCCGAGTTTTTCCGCAATCATGATAGTGGGACCGTTGGTGTTGCCGTTTGTCACCCGCGGCATGATCGACGCATCGACTACCCGTAAACCTTGCAGACCATGCACTCGGCCCTGGCCGTCCACAACCGCGCCCCCGTCCGTGCCCATCCGGGCAGTGCCCGACAGATGCCACTGGGTGTTGCAATGCGAACTGATCACAGCGTCAAGCTCGCTCTGGCTTTCCGCTCTCGAACCCGGGAAAATCTCCTCCCCGCATAGCTCGTTGAAAGCAGGCTGCCGAATCAGTTCGCGCACCAGACGAATACCCTTGCGCAGCACTTCGCGATCGCGAGAATCATTCATATAGTTGGCCGCAATGCGCGGAGAATCAGCAGGGTCGGCACTGCGCAATTCGATTCTGCCGCGGCTGAACGCCCGCATCAGACCAACATGGATCTGGAACGCATGGCTCGGGAGGACGTTCCATGTCTGGTTATCCACTGCGACCGGTGTGATGGTAAGCTGGAGATCAGGATAGTCCACCCCGCAATCGGAGCGGATACACGCGACCGCCTCAAACTGGTTGGACGCACAGGTACCACGCCGCGTGACAAGCCAGCGAATTCCAGCGGCGATTCGCCCGACAGGTCTGGTCTTCGGCCACAGGGTGACCGGCTTCAGACACTCGTATTGCATCACAAAATCAGGATGATCGTTCAGGTTCTGACCAACGCCCGGAAGGTGGTGCAAAACCTCGATACCAAGTTCCTGCAAGTGATCGGCCGGCCCGACTCCCGAAACCATCAGAATCTGCGGCGTGCCGACCGCACCGGCGCAGAGTATCACCTCCCTTCGCGCGCGCACAGTGGCAGATCGACCGCCTTGGTGATACGTCACCCCGTCTGCACGGCCGTCATCAATAACAATCTTCTGTACGTGTGCATTGGTCTGAATCTCCAGATTGGTCCGAGGCCTTGCCCGATCGAGATAGGCGCGCACCACGCTCCAGCGTTCGCCGCGATAAATCGAGGAGTCCAGCAAACCAAATCCCTCCTGAACGTAGCCATTGATGTCATCCGTCCCGGGATAACCCGCTTGCTCACCTGACTTCAGAAACGCGTGAACCAGTGGGTTGTCGGGAGCCGAACGCTGGACGTGTAACGGTCCACTGCCTCCTCTGAAATCATCCTCGCCGTGTGAGTAGTTCTCCATCCGCTTGAAGTACGGCAGCACGTGTGCATACCCCCAGCCCTCGCAGCCGCTTTTCTGCCAGCCATCATAATCCCTTGCGTGGCCGCGAATGAATATCATGCCGTTGATTGACGACGATCCGCCCAGTGTCTTGCCCCGGTCATGCTGTAGCCGCCGGCCGTTCAACTCGGGCTCCGGCTCGCCCTGAAAGGCCCAGTTGTGCTTTGTACTGTTGAGATGGGCAAGCACCGCCGCCGGCATTCTCAGCGACAGCGTCTCGTTGTCGCCACCTGCCTCCAGCAACAATACGCTGGATTGACCATCGCGGCTCAGCCGTTCTGCCAATACACTCCCGGCTGATCCTGCACCGACGATAATATAGTCAAACTTCACTTCGGACAGGTCATGCCAGCGGGTGATCTCACCGGCAATAACTCCCTTAAGGCATTGATTTCAGGCATATTCATATGACATCTGACGTTTCGCTGCTCACCGCATCGGCGCAAGGCCCGCCCCCGGCTGGTCTGTCAGATTCCGACCAATACCGCAGCCGACGTCAATACTGCGGATTTTCGATCCACGGTTGGTAAACCATCTGCACGCTGGGTCGCTGCACAACGAGGTCCGCAATTCGCTTGACGTTGGCGAACTCATCAACAGTCGGATGATCCAACGCCGCTCTTAACCACGTAGTCAGCATGAACAGATAAATGTCAGCCGCACTGAATCGGTCACCCAGCACCCATTGGTTGTCGCCGATCTGATCGTCGATCACCTGCCAGGTTTCCCTCAAGCGCCGGACACCGCGCCTTTGCGCACTTGGCTCATCGGCTGGCGTGTCGACAAAACGGTCTGGGTAATATGTCAGTTGAAACGCATTCTGAACAGAATTGGAAAAATACACCAGCGTCTGCAAGAATAGCCCGCGAGTCGGATCATCAACAGTCGGCGCAAGCTGTGCTTCGGGATGGCTATCGCATAAATGGACAGTAATCGCAGCGCATTCGTACATTGCACCACCCTCCCATAACAGTACCGGCACCCAGCCGTTGGGATTGACGGCCAATTGCTCAGGAGGACGGGGTTGGTCCATGTCAACCACCGCCTCGATCAATTCATAGGTCACACCGATTTCCTCCAGCATGACTCTCACACCCATGGATGCCGTTTTATTTGCGTAATACAGTCTGTACATCTTGGTAATTTCCTATAGGTAAACGGGATGCAGTGCAAGCGATCCGAACCGAGCCGTCCTCATTGTGCAACACACAATCCCTCGCCCGCAATTCGATCGACAATTGAAACAATACGGTACTTCTCGCATCCAACCGGCTTTTCGATCAGTTTGCCGTCAATTGCAGCAAGGTCGGTATCTGCCGACTCGAACTCAGCAATCACCTGATATGCCCGGGTAATCTGATCCTCAGATGGTCTGAAAATCCTGCTCAATGGCACAATCTGCCCCGGATGAATCGAGCCCTTTCCCCAAAAAAAACTTGTTATTCGAATAGGTCTTGTTACGTTGGTCAGTCAATTTTACCCATTAGGATTTTTGCGTTGAGGTTAATTTCCCGTTGCGACCAGGCACGCATCATCTTGCATCGGTCGCCATGGATATCGAAATGGAACGAGACAGTCTGAGTCGGGACAGGCTCATTCAGATCGGACCTGATCAACCAACCGTCTCATCCTACACGGACTGAACTGCAAAGCAGAAATTTCCCGACTTCCATTTGATAGGGCAATGCACTCAATCAACTATTGATTGCGATGCGCGTGAAGCCGAAGTCCATTCGTAAATCAGAGCAGCAGAATTTTTCACAAAACAGAACAATTTTTCTGAAATCCCAGCTGTCATTTCTAATACATTATCCCCAACCAGATCATACCGTCTTTGACGGGTCCTCTTTAACCCACTTTTTTGCAGCTTATGGGTTCATCAACGAAAGAACTGTCTTCCAAACTTGACTACGACGGAAAAAGGGTCAGCGTGCCGGCCGGCCATGCAATCACCCTGATCACAGAAATATTTCACAATATCGGCTGTGATGTGAACGCCGCATCCACTGTTGCACAGCATCTTGTCGATACCAGTCTGTGTGGTATGGAAAGTCACGGTGTGATGCGCACACTGCAATACGCGGAGCAGATGCAGACCGGCTATCTGAACCCGCATGCACAACCGTGGCTGGATACTTCCGACCCCGCCAACGAATTCGTTGACGGTGATGGTGGAATCGGGATTCCGGCAATGCAATTGGCCTACGAACGCGTGATCATTCGCGCAAGGGAATTGGGAATCTCATCGATTTCAGTACTGAATACCGGTCATTCCGGCCGGCTCGGCGCGTTTGCGGAGCAGGCGGCGGAAAAGGGGTTTTTCACCATATGCATTGGTGGCGGAAACCGCAAGAGCTGGAGGCAGGTCGCACCACATGGCGGGGCGCGGGCCATGTTGCCGACAAATCCCTGGTGTATCGGACTGCCCGGCGGGGAGCTCGGACCTGTGGTTGTTGACTTCGCCACTTCCAAGATCGCAGGCGGCTGGGTCTATGCCGCACGTTCAGCTGGCGCGCGTCTGCCCGAAGACTGTCTGATTGATCGCGACGGGAACCCGACCCAGGACCCGGAGGACTACTTCAACGGCGGTGCAATACTGCCGGCAGGCGGGCATAAGGGGTACAGCCTGGCGTTGATCGGTGAATTGATTGCCGAGGCCCTGCTCGGACCCATCAAGACAGAGAGTAACTGGCTGGTGATTGCGTTCGACACAACGAAACTGCGAGCAGGCACGCAGTTTGAGTCAGCCGCGGAAGAAGTGCTGGAGGAGTTGCGCAACTGTCCACCCGCGCCCGGCTTTGAGAGAGTGGAAATTCCAGGTGAGCGGGAGCGTAATCACAGTCAGGCGAGCAATGGGCGGGTCGCAGTTCCCGAGCGCACATGGCGACAGATCTGTGATCTGCATGACAGACTCGCTCAGGCGCACAGTTCGCCGGTATGGGTTTCGCCATCATGCGCAGGCGGGTATTACCCTGAAATAATGTAAGTCCACTATTCTTCCCATAGATATAATACCCACCTTATTCGGCACATGGACAATCTGGCCGGTAAGGGTCAAGGTTTCCTATTGCATTCCGTTGGCAACCAAGTCTTGGAGACACGCGTGGTCGATCCTGATGTGTTGGAGCTGTTCGGGACCGAGTTCAATCAACCGCAAACCGACGTGCAAGTCATGCAGTGAAACGAGTTGTCTGGCGATCGTGTCCAGGGCATAGATACGTCATTCGCGTTTAGGTCTTGAACGCAACCTTCGC
Organism: Acidiferrobacterales bacterium; assembly: GCA_028820695.1. NCBI lineage: Bacteria > Pseudomonadati > Pseudomonadota > Gammaproteobacteria > Acidiferrobacterales > Acidiferrobacterales bacterium. The sequence continues at coordinate 42,908 of JAPPIB010000004.1, forward strand.
GTTTCCTTGGGACAGGTTCCTGTTCTCTCGAAGTTTCCGGTCAGCGGTTTGAAGCAGCATCGTTACCAACTTTTGATAAATGTGATTGTGAATGTTATATAAAGCAGTGCAAGTCAAAGCCCATAAGGGAGACAGTTGATGTCAAGAGTATTTTTCAGACTACGAAACCTCGTTCGGCTCGCAGCGGGCGCACTCGCGTTCCTGCCATATCGTGCTTTTGCGGAATGGGGGCTCAATCTCCCGCCGCCGTCCACACCGATCGCCGACCGTATCCTGGATCTGCACAACGCCATCATGTTGGTCTGCCTGGTCATCTTCATCGTTGTATTCGGCGTCATGTTCTATTCGCTGTATGCACATCGAAAAAGCCGCGGGCACGCAGCGCATCAGTTCAGTCACAACTCCAAACTGGAAGTGGTCTGGACAGTCATCCCGTTTCTCATTCTTGTCGGCATGGCCATTCCGTCAACTGCGACGCTGCTCTTCATGGAAGATACGACCGAATCCGATCTGACAGTCAAGATTACCGGCTACCAATGGAAATGGGAATACGAGTACATTGACCACGACATCAACTTCTTCAGCAACCTGTCCACACCGCGCGCACAGATTGAGAACCGCGAACCCAAAGGGGAGCACTACCTGCTTGAGGTCGACAATCCTGTCGTGCTGCCGGCCAACCGGAAAATTCGTTTTCTACTCACATCCAACGATGTCATCCATGCGTGGTGGATTCCGAAATTTGGCGTCAAGAAGGACGCCATCCCGGGTTATATCAACGAATTCTGGGCGACTGTCGACGAACCCGGTGACTATCGCGGACAGTGTGCGGAACTGTGCGGCAAGGATCATGGCTTCATGCCGATCGTCGCCAACGTGATGGCCGCTGAGGATTTCGACAGCTGGATCGCTGACCAGCAGACCATGAAGGTCGCTTCGATGGCAGAAGCTGACCGGGTCTGGAGCATGGAAGAGCTGATGGCGCATGGTGAGGAAGTCTATTTTCAGTGTATCGCCTGTCACGGAGATCAGGGACAGGGAGTGCCGCCGACGTTTCCCCCGCTTACCGGCAATGCTGTCACCATCGGCCCCATTGCGGAACATATCAACGTTGTAATGAACGGACGGCCGAATACCACGATGGTCGCATTCAGGGACCAGCTCAGCGACGAGGATATCGCCGCAGTCATCACCTACGAACGAAATGCGTTGGGCAACAGTGTCGGCGACCTGGTCCAGCCATCCGAAATCAAGGCCTTGCGCTAGATCAACGAATCAATGAACAGACTATTGTCTTTAGGAATTTTCAGGTAATCAAACCATGTCAGCAGCACATACCGATACACACGACGACCACCACGATCATCGGCCTTCCGGCATCATGCGTTGGCTGACCACCACCAACCACAAGGATATCGGAACCATGTATCTGATATTTTCGCTGATGATGTTTTTTGTCGGTGGGGTGATGGCGCTTGCCATACGTGCTGAACTTTTCCAGCCCGGCTTGCAGCTCGTCAATCCGGAACTCTTCAATTCATTGACCACCATGCATGCGCTGATCATGATATTCGGTGCCATCATGCCGGGGTTTGTCGGCTTTGCCAACTGGCTGATTCCGATGATGATCGGAGCGCCGGACATGGCGCTTCCGCGCATGAATAACTGGAGTTTCTGGATTCTGCCTTTTGCCTTCGCGATGCTCTTGGGCAGTCTGTTCACTGCAGGCGGCGGACCCGCATCAGGGTGGACGCTTTACGCACCCTTGTCAGTTCAGGGTGGCGCCGGTGTGGATATGACCATTCTGTCCATTCATATGATGGGAATCTCATCAGTGCTCGGCGCGATCAACATCATCGTGACAATCATGAATATGCGCGCGCCAGGCATGCACATGATGAAGTTGCCGCTTTTTGTATGGACATGGCTGATCACCGCGTTCTTGCTGATCGCGGCGATGCCGGTGCTCGCCGGAGCGGTGACCATGCTGCTGACCGACCGCCATTTCGGAACTGCATTTTTTGATCCTGCAGGAGGCGGCGACCCGGTCCTGTTTCAGCACATTTTCTGGTTTTTCGGTCACCCCGAAGTCTACATCCTGATTCTTCCCGCCTTCGGTATCGTCTCACAGATCGTGCCGACATTTTCCCGCAAGCCACTTTTCGGCTACGACTCAATGGTTTTCGCAACCGCCGGCATCGCTTTCCTGTCGTTTATCGTGTGGGCACATCACATGTTCACGGTAGGCATGCCACTGGCCGGTGAGTTGTTTTTCATGTATGCGACGATGCTGATCGCGGTGCCGACCGGGGTCAAGGTATTCAATTGGGTGGCCACGATGTGGCGCGGCTCGCTCACCTTTGAGACACCGATGCTGTTCGCGATCGCAGTCGTGTTCCTGTTCACCATCGGCGGCCTGTCGGGACTGATGCTCGCAATCGTGCCGGCGGACTTCCAGTATCACGACACCTATTTTGTCGTCGCACATTTCCACTACGTGCTATTCGCCGGTTCCATCATGGCAATGATGGGCGCAACCTACTACTGGTTGCCGAAGTGGACCGGACGCATGTATTCCGAACCGCTGGGCAAGGCGCATTTCTGGCTGACGACGATATTCTTCAACGTTACCTTTTTTCCACAGCACTTTCTCGGCCTTGCGGGTATGCCCAGAAGGATACCGGACTATGCGGTACAGTTCTCAGAATTCAATCTGATTTCGTCACTGGGGGCGTTCGGGCTGGGTCTGTCGCAACTCATCATGGTATACGTCATCATCCAGTGCGTCAGAGGCAGGGCTCAGAAAGCGACCGATCAGGTCTGGGAAGGCGCCGAGGGACTTGAGTGGACCGTATCGTCACCGCCTCCGTACCACACGTTCTCAACACCGCCAACGGTGAAGTAGAACCATGTCATCGGATCAACTGGCAGCGAACATGTCGAAAAATGCGAAACTGGCTGCACTTCTGGGTGCCATTGCGATTGCGTTTTTCGTGGCAATCATGGTGATTCAATCCTCGCATTAGTGAGATGAGCGAACCCACCCGGAAAACCCGCCTGTCCAATCGTCGAATTGCGATCGCACTGACCGCAACCGTTTTTGTCATGTTCGGTTTTGGCTATGCGCTGGTACCGCTGTATGATCTTTTCTGTGAGATTACAGGTATCGGCGGAAAACCAACCGTTGCTGTCCAGCAAAGTGACGACCCCGGAATCAATATTGACTTGGACCGGCAAGTCTGGGTGGAGTTTACGGGGAATTCCACCAATGGGCTTCCGTGGACAATCAAGCCGCAGGTCAGCAAGACAAAAGTCAGTCCAGGTGAAGTTCATGAGGTGAACTATCTGGTCCGGAACACTTCCGGACGGGATATAGTCGGACAGGCGATACCGAGCGTGACACCGATGCAGTCGGCCCGCCATGTAGTCAAGATCGAGTGCTTCTGCTTCAACAACCAGAGTCTGGCCGCAGGCGAGGAAAAACTGATGCCGGTACGGTTCTACGTTGATCCGGAATTGGAACAAGATACCCGCACTGTCACCCTGTCATACAGTTTTTTTGAGGTCAGGAATTCCAGCTGACCGAATTACCGTCTATTCAAAATATACCGATTCACAAAGAGGACAACCAATGAGCGCTAACGGTGATTATTATCTACCAGACCCCAGTCCATGGCCTCTGGTCGCTTCAGTCGGGCTGTTCACACTGGCCGGCGGATTTGTAATGCTGGTAAACGATGTCAACGTCGCACCGTGGGTGATGCTTGTCGGTGGACTGATCATCGCATTCATGATGTTCGGCTGGTTCGGAATTGTAGTCAAGGAAAGTGAGGCCGGACAGTACAACGCACATGTTGACGTGTCATTTCGAATGGGGATGCTGTGGTTTATCTTTTCCGAAGTCATGTTCTTCGCCGGATTCTTCGGCGCACTGTTCTATCTGCGAAATCTCGCTGTTCCGTGGCTTGCGGAGACCGATATCCTGTGGATGGGTTTCGACGGCGGATGGCCGACAGCCGGACCGATGGGCCCGGAACTTCTTCCAGCTGACACGGCAGCAGGCGCAGGTCAGTTCTCAACCATTGGCGCATGGGGAATTCCCGTGTGGAATACGATCATTCTGCTGTCGTCAAGCGTTACCGTTACGTTTGCGCATTGGGCACTGAAGAAGAACCAGCGCACAGCGTTGGTTGTCTGGATGGCGATTACAGTAGTTTTGGGATTCCTGTTCCTGTATCTTCAGGGCTTCGAATACTTCCATGCCTATTCAGATCTTGGTCTGACACTGGGAACCGGAGTCTACGGCGCGACATTCTTCATGCTGACCGGGTTTCACGGTTTTCACGTCACCATCGGCGCCATCATTTTGGCCATCATCACGATACGCTGCGTGCGGGGACATTTCAAACCTGACCACCATTTCGCATTCGAGGCGGCGGCCTGGTACTGGCATTTCGTCGATACGGTCTGGGTGGGTCTGTTTATATTTGTGTATGTTGTATAGGTGCGGGTTCAGTCAGAATCACTGACTGAAGCCACCTCACTGCGGCAGGGGGATCGTATTACTGGGTGTGATCCAACCGAAATGGATTCCCGCGATTATCGTCAACAGGAGAATGACCCAGATCGCGATTCGTGCAGTCAAAGCCCTGACCGTCCGCGTCCCTTTTCCGCGATCCTTGAGCATATACCAAAATGCTGATCCAAGGCTCCACAGCATCAGAACAAGCAGTACGGCAATGATGATTTTTTCAAACGGCATGTAACGCCTTGATGCTTGATGAATTCGGTTGCTATTTTATCAGTCACACCCATCTGGAATTCGACGCATAAACATGAAAGTCAGGTTTCGTCCACGACCGGTACCAACTTTGTGTACGATTGTTCTGGTACCGATACTGGTGGGATTGGGGCTGTGGCAAACGGATCGGGCGGAGCAAAGAACGGCCACACTTGAGCTGTATACGACACGGATTGATTCACCCCCGATCACCATCGGTGCGGCTTTGGAATCACCCGAAGAAATCGAGTATCGTCAGGTGCGTACCGGCGGTACCTGGGATCAGAGTCGGGAATTTTTCCTGGACAATCAGGTCTCCAGCAGACGGGCCGGCTACCATGTCATCACACCATTGTTACTGCAAGGCGGCACGACCGCGGTTTTGGTGAACCGAGGCTGGATTCCTGCCGCTGCAGACCGCAGCATTGTGCCGCATACGCAGCCCTTGACCGGCACAGCTGATGTTGTCGGCGTAGCGGTTATCCCCGCACAGGATGCATTCACCCTTGAGGATGACGGCCCTCTTGACGAACATTCATCGCCGGTGTGGCAGGTGCTGGATTTCCAGCGATTCGAAGACGCCGCACCCTACTCCTTGCAGGGATTCGTCATTCAGCTCGACCCTGCGATGACAGGAGGATTCGAGCGCGATTGGAAGCCTCCCAGCGATGAGTGGGTTTTCCGGCATAAGGCGTATGCATTCCAGTGGTTTACACTGTGTGCAGCCTTGCTTGTGATATACTTTCTTTTTGCTTTTCGTCCGCACAAAGAGTCCTGAAACAGTTCCATCTACCGCATCATTTGGCCGTTTTATTGTCAGGGCCGGTTACCAGGCGGACATTTGGAATTTCCGGCCTTTCACGACATAGATTGAACGCTTAGACCCGACAAGCTGTTACTGAACGATGACGTCTGAAGTTTCCACCCATACCCGTTCACTTTCGACACGGGAACTGGCCCGGGAATATTATCAAATTACCAAGCCGCGTGTAGTCGGGCTGATCATGTTCACGGCAATAGCGGGCATGTTTCTGGCATCACCGACACTGCCGGGTATTTCCGTACTCCTATTGGCTACGATCGGAATCGGACTTGCAGCAGCATCTGGTGCGGCAGTCAATCACGTCCTTGATGAAGACAAGGATTTCCTGATGAAGCGGACGCGGAACCGTCCGTTGCCGTCAGGAACGATCGACACCCGTTCAGCAATGATTTTCGCCTGTATGCTTGCAGCCATCTCGATGCTGGTTCTGGTTCTGGGTGTCAACACACTGACCGCGTTTCTGACTTTCGCCTCCCTGATCGGGTATGCGGTGATTTACACGATTTTTCTCAAGTATGCCACGCCGCAGAACATTGTTATCGGCGGCGCAGCCGGTGCGATGCCACCGGTACTGGGCTGGACCGCAGTGACCGGTACGCTGAGTTCGGATGCGGTCCTGCTGTTCTTGATCATATTCTGCTGGACACCCCCGCATTTCTGGGCATTGGCGCTTTATCGTGCGCAGGATTACCAGACCGCTGAGATTCCGATGCTGCCAGTCACCCATGGCGAAAAGCTGACAAGGCTGCATGTCATGCTATACACAGTTCTGCTTACCGCGGTGACGATCATGCCATTCGCGACAGGAATGTTCGGGTACATCTATCTTTCCGCTGCGCTGGTATTGAACACAGTCTTCATATTGCTGACAGTACGACTCTACGTTCGATATACCGATCAGCTTTCGCGACGGGTTTTCAAGTTCTCGATACAGTACCTCGCCGCCTTGTTCACAATGATGCTGATCGACCACTATCTGATGGCAGCGATCGCATAAGTCGTTCGGAACACAGTCTCGGATCAAAAAGTTGACCGACACAGATTACAGCCCCGCCATCTGCGCACTGTCTCCACTGGATGGTCGCTACCACCATAAAGTTGAGCCGCTTCGTGAGATTTTCAGCGAACTCGGTTTGATCCGTTACCGATTGCATGTGGAGGTTGAGTGGCTGATTGCACTTGGCAGTCTGGAGCCTGTGGCCGAGCTCAACGAATTCACGCCGCAGACCATCAGCCATCTGCGATCGCTGGTGAATGATTTTTCGGTTGATGAAGGACATGAAGTCAAGGCAATCGAACGAAAGACCAATCACGACGTCAAGGCGCTCGAATACTACATGAAAGACAGCCTGAGTGACATGCCCGCACTGGCAGGCTCACTGGAGTTCATTCACTTTGGCTGCACCTCGTACGATATCAATGACAACTGCTTCGGACTGATGCTGACCGATGCGCGCAATCAGGTTCTGGTTCCGGCGGTTGAGAATCTGATCTCACTCATTTCAGATATGGCGACAAGCCTCGCGGACGTTCCGATGCTGTCCCGTACGCACGGACAACCGGCCTCACCAACTACGGTCGGAAAGGAACTGCGTGTTTTCGCGCACCGGCTTGAGGGCCAGAATAGATCCTTTGCCGAAATTCCAATCAATGGCAAGCTGAGCGGAGCAGTCGGAAACTTCAATTCGTTACATGCAGCCTATCCGGAAATCGACTGGCCTTCGGTCGCCAGGGAGTTCGTCGAGTCCCTGGGCCTGACCTATAACCCGATCACCACACAGACCGAGGCACACGACTACATCGCTGAGTACAGTCACTGTCTGCATCGTATCAATTCGATTCTGCTTGACCTATGCCGCGATATCTGGGGCTATATCTCAATCGGATACTTCTCACAGAAAACCATCGCCTCGGAAGTTGGTTCATCAGCAATGCCGCACAAGGTCAACCCGATCGACTTCGAGAATGCCGAAGGAAATCTTGGAATCGCAAACGCAATATTCGATCATCTGGCAGATAAACTTCCGGTGAGTCGCTGGCAAAGAGATCTCAGTGACTCAACGGTGTTGAGAAATCTTGGTGTGCCGATCGGTCATAGCCTCATCGCCTATCAGTCCATCGCGGCCGGACTTGGTAAACTCACTGTGAACCAGTCAAGAATTTCGGAAGATCTCGATCGCAGCTGGGAAGTGTTGAGCGAGGCGGTACAGACGGTACTTCGAAAACACGGCGGCGAACTCCCCTACGAAAAACTAAAGGAGCTGACGCGGGGGGTTGCCATCTCGGCCGCTCAAATAGAATCTTTTATCAGCGAACTTGACCTGCCGGACGAGGAAAAACGCAGGCTCTCGGAACTGACCCCTGCCGACTACAGGGGCATCGCCGAACAACTGGCCAAAACTACCCCGTCAGGCTAACCCCGAACCGCACACCGTCAGTTGCACGAAGGAGCGATCTGTTTCAGCAGATAGCGGTCCGAGGCGGTGAGTGTGAATGTTCCTGATGTAACACCATCATCGATCGAAAATCCAACCTCGGTTGTTTCCGGTAACATCATTGAGCCGACAAATCTGACAATCGATTCATACTCGGTATCACCCGATCCCCGATAGAAAAACAATCCCGCTGACTGAAATTCGGACGGTGCAAGCCATTGCTGTGTGAATCGTCCCTCAGGTGCGTCCAAAGTGACCCTGCTGACGGAAGTTCTGCCAGCGATTTGATTATGCGTGATGATCAGGAACAACCCTGGATTGCAGTTGATCGTCAGTGTCGGCGTGCCGACACTCGACGGCTTGGAATACCTGCCCCTGCAAACAATCGAACGTTCCGGTGTGATAACCAGACAGTTTTCCGACTGGATTGGATCTGGTCCGATATGATCACTGCTATCAGCTCGCGTGCTCTCAAGACCAAGTAACAGGCCAAGCGCAAGAATCGGGAGGATATGTATTCTGACATCTGTCACCACAAACACGAAACCCCTAATTCTCCAGCTCGGCGCAGTTTGCCACGTATTTGCAGATCACTCGATACTCCTCCCCTGTCAATGCAATCGACCCCTCGACGTTCGCCGACTCAATGGTGAACGAGAACTGCTTGGTGTTGGGGTCGGCAAGCCCTGCTACAAGGCCGACATAAACGGGACTGAGCTGACCGATTGGGCTGGGAATGAATGAAGCCCGTTCGTCCAATACCATCCAAGTGCTGGTGTCTTTCCGTGCGTTCATATCCCAGCTGATTGTTCTCACTTCTGTCTCCGTCGCTGCCTCGAGATGACGAAGCATCACTATCTGGCCGCGTTCGAAACACCTAAACAGCGCAAATTCGTCAGCGAGTTCGTGGAAGGCCGGGGCGGAATTGCTGCAGTATAGAATATAGCGGCCCTCAAGCCAGCAATTCCCATTTCCGAATATTCCGTATAGACTGGGTACCGACTGTGCGTTTGCGCTGCCACCAAACAGGAAAACAACGCAGATAGCAACGAATTTCAGTTTGCTCAATTTCACTGGATGTCCGACAAGTCGAGGTCAATGATGCATTCAGTCCGTACATTACACGTACTGAACTGGAGAAAGCGACAATAACGATAATTCGAACGGGTCTGAAACTCAAATTTAGATAATTCTGTATACTTTCCAGGCACAGATGAGTTTTTCCTATCTCCCGGAGAACCAATTCAGTCTTTCCCCGTTGTGGTTGTGCCGGAATCAGGATGAGCAATACCGGTTACACAATTCAGTGAATCCTCAAACTGTATTCGCAATCTGATATGAGACTTTCAAAATATCTGTCACAAAATGGAATCTGCTCGAGACGGGAAGCCGAGAGTTTCATTCGCAGAGGATGGATCAAGGTCGATGGCGAGGTTGTTCGACGGTTGGGCACAACAATCTCCAACGGCAGTCAGGTCGCTCTTCATCCTGAGCTTCAGAAATTTCAGGCCAGTCTCACTACAATCCTGATGAACAAGCCTGTCGGCTATGTGTCCGGCCAACCCGAGAAGGGTTATAAGCCAGTGCTGTCCCTGCTGACGAAACCTAGACAGCACATCAACCCCGGGCAATCGGACGGCCCAAGCGTCAGGTGGCCGATCAGGAATCTTGCGCCGGCGGGTCGGCTGGATATTGATTCCAGTGGTTTGTTGGTGTTCACACAGGACGGCAGAATCGCACAGCGGTTGATCGCACCGGACTCTGCCGTGGAAAAGGAGTACCTGGTCAGAGTGGACAGGAAAGTGACAGATCAGCAGATTCGGAATCTGGCCCACGGCCTTACGCTGGATGACGTCAAACTCAAACAGGCAAAAGTCGAGCTTTTGGATGCAGACTATATGCGGATCGTTCTGACCGAGGGTCGAAAAAGGCAAATCAGGAGGATGTGTAATCTGGTCGGACTGGAAGTAAAAGGACTGAAACGTGTCCGGATCGGGCAGGTTCGTCTCGGTTCCCTTAAATCGGGTATGTGGCGAGTGCTCACACAACAAGAAAAATTCTGAATGATCGGTTACAACTGTATCAGACCATTTTTGATGCGCCTTGATGCGGAAACCGCTCATGACCATACGCTGAGGCTGTTGAATGTCATTTCCCGCTGCCGGGTGCTCAGGGCGCTGGAACGTGGAGTTGTGGGCAGTCGGGTACCGGATCTCCCGGTCAGTGTATTCGGCAAGAGTTTTCGCAATCCTGTCGGGCTCGCGGCAGGGTTCGACAAGGATGCGGTCGCGTTCAAGGCACTGTCCGGCATAGGATTTGGTTTTGTCGAACTCGGAACCGTCACACCTGAGCCGCAGCCGGGCAATCCGCGCAACCGGTTGTTTCGGGTACCGGGCGATCTGGCGATCATCAATCGACTCGGCTTCAACAGTGCCGGCCTGGAAGTGTTCAGGCGCAATCTCAAGCGGATTCGAGCGGATTCGAATGCCGCACTGGTCGGAATCAATATAGGCAAGAACACCGCCACCTCGAACGAACTTGCGGTTCAGGACTACGTCCGGTGCCTGGAAGACATTTACGAGTATGCCGACTATGTCGCCATCAATGTATCCTCACCAAATTCTCCCGGTCTGCGGGATCTGCAGGACACAGCCAATCTAGACCGTCTGCTTGACGCAATCATGCAAAAAAGAGACGATCTTGCGACGATAGCCGGGCAAGTGGTGCCGATCGCATTGAAAATCTCACCCGACTTGGACAAAGGCAGTATTGAATCCATTGCCGACATCGTCCAAGAGAAAAACATCAGTGCTGTAATTGCAACCAACACGACAGTCACCCGACCCGGTTCCCATGCCCATCCTGTCTACAGCGAATCCGGAGGACTCAGCGGAAAACCCCTGGCTGACCTGTCAACACAGGTCATCCGCACTTTTGCCGAGGCTTGCGATCATCAAATCCCGATCATCGGAGCGGGCGGTGTTTTCAGTGCTGAAGACGCATGGAACAAGCTGATGGCAGGTGCCTGCCTGATTCAGATTTACTCTTCGTTGATTTACAGGGGGCCTTCAGTGGTAAGGAAAATTGTGAAGGGAATCAAACAGCGTGCGAATCAGTTTGATGACAATGATTTCAATGCCGCGTTGAAACTGGCTCGGGAAAGTCACCGCATGACCTGACCAATATCAGGTTGCCAGCCCCGTATCCTCCTCGAAGCCAAACATCAGATTCATCGCTTGCACTGCGGCACCGCTTGCACCTTTGCCCAAATTGTCGAGAATCCCGGTCAGCAAGACGTGACCGGACGGATGGGCACTGACCGATAGATCAATCCGATTGGTATCGTTGCAGGCACGGGGGTCGAACTCAAATTCATCAACCGGATCAGTGTATAACGGCTTCAGATTGACAAACCGCTCGTTTCGGTATGCCTTCTCCAGCGTTTCCCAGACTTTCTCGGCACTTGAATCGGCACCGTCCAGCCAGGATCTGTGTAACGGAATCTCAACCCGCATGCCTTGCGCGAACGGCCCGACCCGCGGCAGAAATTGCGGCTCGACCCGTAGCCCCGAATACCTGATCATTTCAGGAATATGCTTGTGCACCCGCTCCAGCGCATAGGGTGCGGCGTATCGCATCGAATGCAAGGCGAACTGCTCAGATTCCCAGCGTTCGATCATTTTTCGCCCGCCACCGGTATACCCGGATAGGGCGTTGACGACGATCGGACAATCCGCAGACACGATCTCGCGATCAATCAAGGGCCGCATCAGCAATATCACTGATGTCGGATAGCAGCCAGGATTGGCAACCCGATCTGATTTTCTGATTCGCTGTCTGAACTCGTCCGATATTTCCGGCAACCCATAGACCCAGCCCTCGGTGACCCGATGTGCGGTACTTGCATCAATAATCTGTGTATTGCTGGCGGCCGCCCATTGCGCCGCCTGTCTCGCCGCATCGTCAGGCAGGCAAAGAATGCTCAGATCCGACTGATCGATCGCATTTTTTCGCGAGGCGGGGTTTTTTCTGTCGGCGTCTGGAAGCGAAATGACTTCGATATCGTCTCGGTCAGCCAAGATTTCATGGATCTTGAGCGCAGTGGTACCAGCCTGACCGTCAATGTAGACCGCGGGTGTCTTTGTTGAAGTCATTCGTAATCCGCGAGCATCACACAGCTATCGTCTGACCATGTCAGGAACACTTCGCGATCCGTGTCCCGAACATGCTCCAACGACCCCGATAGATTCTGAAGCGCTACCGAAACCGGGTCTTCGCGACCCTTGAGATAAATATAGAAATGGCTTCGATCGCCCAGATAGGCCGACGGACCCAATGTGCCCATCACGGAATTGACCGACTGCTTCACCGAATCAAATGAAAGCGCAAATTTTTCCGGTCGGATCGCCAGTGTAAAATCCTGATTGATCGCACAAACCGGCTCATTGCACTGAATTCGCACCGGACCCAGCTCTTCGGACTGACCGATTGCAACACCATCGGAGAAGTCATTCAGCGTACATCGAAAGAAATTCATCGTGCCGATAAAATCCGCCACGAACCGAGATTGCGGATTTTCGTACAGTTGTCCGGGCGAGGATATTTCCATCACATCACCCTGACTCATGACAGCAATCCTGTCCGACAACGTCAGTGCCTCTTCCTGATCGTGCGTGACAAACACAAACGTAATCCCAACATGCTGTTGCAGCTGACGCAACTCGATCTGCATCTGCTCTCTGAGCTTCTTGTCCAGCGCGCCGAGCGGTTCATCAAGCAAAAGAACCTTGGGTTGCTTGATCAGGGCTCTCGCCAGCGCAACACGCTGCCTTTGTCCACCGGACAGCTCATCGGCTTTGCGTTCGCCATACCCTGGCAGTTTGATGAGCTCAAGCATCCGCTCGATTTCCATTTCAAGGTCACGTTTCGACAATCCCGCCTTGCGCATGCCAAAAGCAATGTTTGACGATACGTTCAGGTGCGGAAAAATCGCATAGTTCTGAAACACCATGTTCACTGGGCGATGGTTGGGCGCAACCAAGGTCACGTCCTGTCCGTCAATCTCAATGGTCCCGGTGGTCGGCACCTCAAATCCTGCCAGAATCCGCAACAGTGTCGTCTTGCCGCAACCCGACGGTCCCAGCAGCGAAAAGAATTCGCCTTTGACGACGTCGAAGTTGGCGTTGTTCACCGCGCGGACACTGCCGAAGTCCTTGACAACATTCTTGATTGAAATAATTTTTTCTGTCATCGATCTACACTTTTGACTGCTTGTCGAGTTGTACGCCACCGCGTCGAATCACTTCCGCGAAAAGAATCACGATCGTGGATACGACAACAATAATGGCTCCGAGCGCCAGTACTGAAGGCAGTTTCTCCGGGAATCTGAGCTGGCTCCAGATATGCACCGGTAATGTTGCGTCTGTTCCGGACAAGAAGAATGCAAGGACAAACTCATCAAACGAGATAGTAAAGGTAAGCAGCAGGCTCGCTACCACACCCGGAAGAATCACGGGAAACGTGACTCTCCAGAATGTCCACCATGCGTTCTCACCCAAGTCCAGCGAAGCTTCCTCAAGGCTTTTATCAAGCCCCTCCATTCTGGATATCAGTACCAGCATGGAAAATGGAATACATAGCATGAGGTGGCCGATCGCTACAGTGACCAGGGACAGCTTGATCCCACCAATGCTGAAGGTCATCAACAATGCGATGCCCAGAATGATTTCAGGGATGACCAGCGGCACCATGATGAATCCAATCATCAGGCCACTTCGCCGCATCCGATAGCGAGTCACCGACTTCGCCGCGAATATTCCGAGTACGGTGCTGATGATCGATACCGAAAGCCCGACCCTGATACTATTGAAAAGTGCGGTCTGAAGTCCATGGCTGTCAGCCAGCTGACCGTACCATTTCAGCGTGAATCCGACCAGTGGAAACGTCACGTATTGCGAATCGTTGAACGAAAACAGTGGCAATACCGCTACCGGAAGATACAGAAACGTCAGATATATCATCGCATACACTGCGAGAGAGTTGATGCGTCTGGCTCGCACGGGCTAACCCACCTTCTTCTTGAATAATTGCGTCGCGCCGAGCAGCATGCAGACGACTGCGGTGACGGTAATCATGGAGATAATTGACAACGCAGCGCCCAACGGCCAGTTCAATGCCTTGCCGAACATGGATTGGATAATGTTCCCAATCATGATGCCTCTGGTTCCGCCAACCAAGGCGGGCGTCACGTAATCGCCTACCGTCGGGATGAATACCAGCAAGCTGGCAGCGATTACGCCAGGAAGTGAAAGCGGGAGTGTCACCCGGACAAAGGTTGCCAGAGCAGACTCTCCAAGATCCCGAGATGCCTCGATCAGCGATCGGTCGATCTTCTCCAACGAGACGTAGATCGGCAGTATTGCGACCGCGGCCCATGCATGCGCGAGTGTGATGACAACGGCAAAAGGGTTGTACAAAAGGAACTCAAGCGGTTCGGAGATGATGCCCAATGACATCAGACTGGAATTGATCACTCCGTTGTAGCCGAGAATCACTTTCCACGAGAATACTCTCAGAAGATAGCTGGTCCAAAAGGGTATCGTGACCAGAATTATCCATATCATCTTGTTCTTTTGGACATGAAACGCAATGAAATAGGCCAAAGGATAAGCCAATAAGACCGTCGCGAACATAACGAACGCTGAGATTCGGATTGAGCGATATAGGATCAGATAGTAGATTTTCTTCTCAAAAAAGTCCCCGTAGTTCTTCAGGGTAAAGGTCTGAATCAGGTCCACATATTCCTGTTTCCAGAAACTTAGTGTAAAAAGAATGATCAGGGGAAACAGAAGCCCCAGCAGGATCATCAGCAGAGTCGGGGAAAGAAGCGTGTAACCTCTGATCGACTCGCTTGTGCGAAATCCAAACCGTACCCGATCGACAAGTTTACGATCTGCCGAAATCATTGCCAAGGTAGTGGGTTGGTCAACTATGTAGCGGATGAAGCCAACGCTAGACTGTACAGCGCACAGTTTTTATCGTCTGAAAATCGGATACACTGAAATACTGAAATTCCGGAATCCACACGAAAGTGAATTCCGGAATTTGTACACCTATGTCAACTGAGTTTCAGAATTCGATCGGTCATTACAGACCTGCCTTGACCTCCTCAAACATGGCTTGCAGTACCGCTTCATTCTTGATCGGCACCTGGAAAATACCCGAGTTCAGCACTGCGTCGGCATCCCTGGAAAGTCCGCGTTGAGCCAAGTCGTCGTCGGTTACGAGATCAAACGCCTTTTGATTGGCATGTCCATAGCCCTCTTCCAGGATCTCGAACTGTCCGGAATCAGGTGACAGGAATGCATCAATCACGTCATAGGACTTTTCAAGTTTTTCCGGGTCGGCCGCGCTCATCAGGCAGAAGCCACAGACCCAGGTCATCGCGCCTTCCTTCGGTTGCATGTATTTGACATCGTAGCCTTGATTCTTCAGTGATGTGAATGCATCATTCCAAGCACTGGTGGCGACGAGTTCTCCCGCTGCCATTGAATTTTCGATGTCGGTCGGACTTGTCCAGTAATAACGCAGCAAAGGCAGCTGCTCACGCAGTAATTCCCGAGTTTTTTCGACCTCAGCGTCGGTCATGTCGAACGGGTTGGCTGCACCGCCATAAATCGCCGCGACCATGACACCATCAATCAAACTATCGGACATCGATAGGCGACCGGAATATCGCTCGTCCCACAAGATGCCCCAAGTTTCGTTCTCCAGATAGCTCGGATCAACCAGATCGGGACGATACATCACCGATGTCTGACCCCAATCCGCAGGTACGAAATAACGCTGGCCTTCGTGAACCATGCCTGGAATTTCTTTCAATGACGGAATCACATCGTCCCAGTGGCTGAGTCGGCTGGTGTCGATCGGTTGAAGAATTCCGGCATCGCGCCAGATCTCAACCTTGTAGGAGCACGGATGCGTTACATCGTACTGTGCACCCGCCTTGATCTTTGCAAACGCTTCCTCTTCATCCCCGAAAATCGCGAAATTCGGCAATTCACCATATTTGTCAAGATACTGCTGATGATGTTCCACCACATCCCAGCCTTCCCAGGTAAATACGTTCGGGTGATCATCTGCCGCGGCATGCGCAGCTCCAGGCATCAGTGGAATTGTTACTGCAACAGCACCCAGTGACGCCATATAGGCGTTGAACTGCCGTCGGGACATCTGTCCCGTCGCTCGCATTTCGATAATGTCGTCTTTCTTGTAATCCATGGTAGATTCTACTCCCAACTCAAAGTTTCCAATTCTATCAGTCAAAAACACTCAACTATTGTTTTCGTCGACGATGTATTAAGTTTATCGAAGTGATTTTATAAGAATTGCCAGATTGATTGGAATCTTTTGAACCGACTTCAATATTCCTCCGACTAATGCTTGCTTGACTGCAAGGCGCGCAGATCAATCGTTCCGGCCGGTCATGTCACTTGCGAACCAAAAATAGGGAGATCAATTCCCAAATCTCATGCAACAGGATAAACGCATAAAGTTTCTGAAATCGGAAACCGAAGATGATGAAATTCCGGTTAACTCACAATCAAAAGACGATTTTTTTAAGTTCGTAACAACAAATCGACGAATACGCATCGGTGATGTTGCAGTTACCGATGAAGGGAATCCAAGGGCGGTCTGGCGAGATGACAAGCAATCATTCTTAGGCTTGCAGTCCATGGGAGACAAGAATATTCAGTTTGCAATATTTAAGCGGAGAAGTAATTCACCCGTTTCCAGAGTCACGGGGCGCGGCACTTTCGAAGGAGTCTCGGAACAGGTAAAGGCGTTTCAATTGGATTCGTTGATTTACAAGTGAGTGTGAAATAAATTCCATTTGAACATAACCACTTTCGTGATGCCAGTTCCCGAATAATTCGACAACACAGCATTCCCGCCGGACTGCCAGATTGAATGCCCAATTATCGTGATTTCGATAGGGTGGATTTCATGAGTCGAAAACTGACTGAACCTTTATGAATTCACCTCATTGGGCACAGCGGACTGAGGATGAACAGTTCAGCGACTATGTATCAGTACGGCAGCACAAGCCCGTTGCCGCCCGCACCACAACTTACGTCATCGGCAACCTTTCGACTCTCGCCGCGCAGTACTTGTACTCCGGAATCTTGCCCATGGGATCAAGGGCTGGATTCGTCAGCATGTTTGCGGCTGCCTCAGCATAGCAGAAGGGAACAAAAACCATCCCGTCCGGTATGGCAAAATCCTGTCGGGTCCTCAGCGAGATCTTACCCCGTCGGGTCACGATACTGACCATTTCGCCAGGCTGGATACCAAGTTTCTGGAGTTGACTCGGTGAAAAACTCGCGACCGCCTCAGGCTCAATCTGATCAAGTACCTTGGCCCTTCGAGTCATGGCGCCGGTGTGCCAGTGCTCTAGTTGCCGACCGGTAGTCAGTATCATCGGGTAATCCTGATCCGGCTCCTCATCCGGTGGCACAATGCCTGCCGGTACAAGCTTTGCCCGTCCGCTGGCGGTCGGAAAACCTTCTCCAAACACAATCTCATTGCCGGGCTGATCAGGTGCATCGCAAGGATAGGTCACTGAACTCTCCGCATCAACTCTCTGCCATGTAATATTGTCAAGTGATGGCATGACACTGGCCATTTCTGCAAAGACCTCGGCCGGTCCTGAATAATTCCAGTCAAGACCCAGTCGAATCGCGAGTTCCTGAATGATCCACCAGTCCTGTCTGGTATCACCTGGCAGCTTCAGTGCCGCACGACCCATCTGAACCTGGCGATTGGTGTTGGTTACCGTCCCGTGCTTTTCCGGCCATGCAGATGCCGGCAGAATCACATCGGCGTGAAACGCGGTCTCGGTCAAGAACAAATCCTGCACAACCAGATGGTCAAGTCTTGCCAACGCTTGTCTGGCATGGTGAACGTCGGGGTCCGACATGGCCGGATTTTCTCCCATCACATACATCCCGCGAATCTGACCGGCGTGAACCGCATCCATGATTTCCACTACGGTCAGACCTTTTTCAGGGTCCAGTGAAGTGCCCCATTCATCTTCGAAACGCGAACGGATGTTTTCAGAATCCACCGCCTGGTAGTCCGGGAATACCATGGGAATCAATCCGGCATCGGACGCTCCCTGCACATTGTTCTGCCCTCGCAGCGGATGCAATCCGGTGCCAGGGCGACCCACCTGCCCGGTAATCGCCGCCAGTGCGATCAGACACCTGGCATTGTCAGTGCCATGGGTATGCTGCGATATCCCCATTCCCCAAAAAATGATGGAGCGGTCCGCAGTTGCGTATTTTCGGGCAACCAGACGCAATGTGTCCGCGTCAATGCCGCATATCCTGGACATTTCCTCCGGAGAGAAATGCTCGACATGACGTCGGATGTTTTCAAACCCTTCTGTAAATTGCTTGACGTATTCGTGATCATAGATATCTTCCTGGATGATCACATGAAGCATGGCATTCAGCAATGCAACATCAGTTCCAGGATTGAACTGCAACATGTGCGTGGCGTGACGGCCAAG
This sequence comes from Acidiferrobacterales bacterium, assembly GCA_028820695.1. NCBI lineage: Bacteria > Pseudomonadati > Pseudomonadota > Gammaproteobacteria > Acidiferrobacterales > Acidiferrobacterales bacterium. The sequence continues at coordinate 61,519 of JAPPIB010000004.1, forward strand.
GGCTGTGCCTCGCGGGTCCATCACGATCAGCTCCTTGCCGTTGTTTTTTGCCTGCTTGAAAAATGTTGCGGCAACCGGGTGGTTTTCCGTTGGATTGGCACCGATGACAACAATGACATCCGAGTCCTTGCATGCGGTAAATGGCGCGGTCACCGCACCAGAACCGATACCTTCCAGCAGGGCCGCCACGCTGGAGGCATGACACAGTCTCGTACAGTGGTCAACGTTATTGGTGCCGAATCCAGCCCGAACCAGTTTCTGAACCAGGTAAGCCTCCTCGTTCGAGCCCTTGGCGGAACCAAATCCCGCCAGACCTTCCGAACCGGATTGTTCAAGAATTTCCCTGAATCCCGCAGCCGCGTAATCGAGCGCCTCTTCCCACTCCACTTCCCGGAAGTGGGACGCGGGATCAGTCGGATCAATTTGAAGGTCCGCATCCTTGCCGACATCATCGCGACGTATCAACGGCTTGGTCAATCGGTGTGGATGACTGACATAGTCAAATCCAAACCGCCCTTTCACACAGAGCCGATTGTTGTTGGCAGGTCCATCGCGGCCGTTGACCGCGACAATCCTGTCGTCACTGATCTGATACTTGATCTGACACCCGACACCACAATAGGGGCACACACTGTCAACCTCATCGACTTGCAGATTCAGGTTTACACCCTTGGCGTCAACCAAGGACTCCTCCATCAGGGCTCCGGTCGGGCACGCCTGCACACACTCACCGCAGGCAACACAGGTACTGTCGCCCATCGGATCGTCAAAATCGAATACGATCTTCGACTGACTGCCGCGATGGGCCATGCCGATCACGTCGTTGACCTGGACTTCCCTGCAGGCACGGACACATAAATTGCAATGAATACATGCGTCCAGATAGACCCGCATCGCGGGGTGACTCGGATCTGGTGCCGGTGATTTCCTTGACGGCATTCGATCAGTCTGCGGCTTCACCTGATCGGTCCATTGCCAGAACCTGGAGTGGGCATCATGCGCCTTGTCCCGAGCCGGCTGATCGGCCTCGAGCATTTCAAATACCATTTTTCGGGCAAATACAGCCCGATCGCTGCCGGTATGAACCTTCATTCCCTCAGCCGGCTTGCGTATGCAGGATGCTGCCAAAACCCGCTCACCCTCGATCTCGACCATGCAGGCGCGGCAGTTGCCATCCGCCCGATAACCCGACTCAGTGGAAAAGCAAAGATGTGGCAAAGCGTTGTGCTCGCGGTTGGCGATCTGCCAGATTGTCTCGTCAGGACCGGCGCTGACCTGCTTTCCGTCAAGCTCAAAACTGATGTTCAATTCGCTGTGCATGCCTCGTCTTCCTGAAAGAATCTCATCACCGAAAACAGCGGATTCGCCGCAGCCTGGCCGAGACCGCATATCGAGGCGTCCATCATTGCATTTCCGATGTCCGTAAGCAAAGCCTCATCCCACTGACCCTTTTCCATCAGCTTGACTGCCTTTTCGGTGCCAACACGACAAGGGGTGCACTGACCACAACTCTCATCTTCGAAAAACCGCATAAGATTCAACGCCGCGTCCTTCGTGCTATCCTGGTCGCTGAGTATCACGACTGCGTGAGACCCCACAAAGCAACCGTATTGCTCCAATTGTCCAAAGTCAAGTGGAAGGTCAGCCATGCTTGCCGGCAGAATGCCGCCTGAAGCGCCGCCGGGCAGATAGGCCCTGAATTCGTGCCCCGGTGCCATGCCGCCGCTGAACTCCTCGATCAACTCCCGTGCCGTAACTCCCGCCGGGGCAACCTTGACCCCGGGTTCATTGACGCGACCGGAAACCGAATAACTCCGAAGACCCTTGCCGCCATTGCGACCGTGTGAGGCAAACCAGTCTGATCCCTTCTCTACAATATCGCGAATCCAGTACAGAGTCTCAACATTCTGTACCAATGTCGGCCGGTCAAAGATTCCTTTCTCCGCGACATACGGCGGGCGGTGGCGCGGCAATCCTCGCTTGCCTTCGATTGATTCAATCATTGAGGATTCCTCGCCGCAGATATAGGCACCGGCCCCTCGACGAAGCTCAACGTCTGTATTCCCATACAATCCCGCTTCCTGAACCCGTGCGAGTTCCTTCAACAGAATCTCCCGGGCAGCCGGGTATTCGTCGCGTAAGTAGATATAGACAGTTTCCGCCTCCACCACCCACGCCGCGATCAGCATGCCCTCAACAAATCGATGCGGTTCATTTTCGAGATAATAACGATCCTTGAATGTACCGGGCTCACCTTCATCCGCGTTCACTGCCATGAGCCGCGGTCCCTCGTAGCCGCGAACTATCTTCCACTTCAGACCTGTCGGAAATCCGGCCCCACCCATGCCACGCAAGGGAGATTCCTGAAGCAGTGCGACCATTTCTTCCCGTGTTCTCTTTCCGGAGTGACAACTTTCCAACAGCCTGTAGCCACCCTCAAATTGATAGGCATCCAGATCCTGATAGGATGGGATTGCTGGACTGGTCTCACGGGCTGAAACTGCGCTGGCAACCAAATTAACGGTCGCATGATCGATATGGTTGTGCCCCACTTCCACAGTCGGTGCCGTATCGCATCGCCCCATGCATGGCGCCCTGAGAATCCTGACTCTCGGTCCCAGCTCCTCTTGCAGGTTCGCAAGCAATTGCTGCGCACCGAACATCTCACAGGTCAGACTGTCACATACTCGAACTGTGATCGGCGGGGGTGGATTCTCGTCTTCTGCGATGATCGAAAAATGAGCATAGAACGTCGCCGTCTCATAGACTTCCGCAAGAGACAGGCGCATGATTTGCGCAAGCGCAACAAGATTGTCGGAGTGAATGCCGCCATAGTGGTCCTGCAACGCATGAAGATATTCCACCAGCAGATCACGACGAATGGGCGAGTGTCCGATGATGTCCCTGACCTCCGCCAAAATCTCGGGAGACACCTGCCTGCCTTTGGGCACGCTGCGGTGTCGGGCCTTGCCTCTGCCCGGATGTCTGGGGCGAACTAATTCTGACACTTCCTTTGCCTTCAGTCTTAATCTAGTCAACAGTGATAAACCGACAGTCCGACACAGGCCGCACCTGACGGTCAGATCACTCGACTATTTTATATGAACAGGTTGGAGGGGTACGCGAAACGCAAGAATCGATGGGGAGAGATCACGAACACTTCGAATCACCGCAGTTCAGGCAAGTCATACAACCGTCCAGATAGACGACTGCACGAATGTTGCAGGCATGGCAAAGCACAGCACCTTCCGGGAGGCCGTCATCTGCCGCATCACCGGAGGACAGTTTGGTGCGGGCTTCGAATTCCTGGCGCTTTTCTTGAAGAATCTTTTGTGTATGTTCCGGGAGCGCTTCATCCTGAATCATCCCGATCCGTTTCATATGCGTTTCGATTATGGATCCGATTTCGGCGACAAGTGACGGGATGTATTTGCCGCCCCTTTGAAAATACCCGCCTCTTGGGTCAAATACCGCCTGCATCTCCTCGACCAGGAAAGCGCTGTCGCCCCCCTTTCGGAACACGGCGGAAATGATCCGAGTGAGCGCAACGGTCCACTGAAAGTTATCCATGTTCTTGGAATTCAGGAAGATCTCGTACGGGCGTTTCCTTTCGTATGGAGTGCCGGCATTGACGATCATGTCGTTGATCGTCACATACAATGCATGCTCTGAGTAAGGCGTCTTGATCTTGTAAGTACTGCCCTTGAGCATCTCCGGACGCTCGATGCGTTCATGCATTTCAATGATATTGGACGTTTCCTCCGGCAGATCCCGGATAAGATCGCCATCAGTCAGGGAACTGTTGCTTTCGGCGGGCGAAAAAAGCGAGTTGGACGAATCTGTCTTGTTCGTCACCCGATAGTTGACAATGGGCTTGCTGATCTTGGTAGCCATGTCATCTCACCTTCAGAATTTACCGTAATAGCCCTCTTTCAGGGCATCGAAGAGATTTGCCGCCGTATGCACCTCACCATCATACTCGACCTCTTCATTTCCTTTCAATTGGACGGTGCTGCCGTCCTCAAGCTCGAATTCGTATGTGGTCTCCTCGAGATCCTTGTCCCTGACCAGAACGCCCTGAAACGCCTCGGGATTGAAGCGAAACGTGGTACAGCCTTTCAAACCGCTCTCGTAGGCGGTCATATAAATATCCTTGAACTCCTCAAACGGATAATCAGTCGGCACGTTCGCTGTTTTGGAGATGGAAGAATCCACCCATTTCTGTGCCGCAGCCTGAACCGCGATGTGTTCATTCGGGGTGACATCGTCCGACTTGACAAAGTAATCGGGCAGGGAGGATGAATCATCCGCTGTCGCATCGGGATCGACCAATTCCCGATATGCAAGCAACTCGTAGGAGTATACCTTGACATTCTCTTTTGACTTCTTGCCTTCCCGAATCACGTTACGGGTGTATTCGTGTGCGAACGACGGCTCGATACCGTTACTGACATTGTTTCCGAGTGACAGACTGATGGTGCCTGTCGGCGCGATTGAACTGTGATGCGTGAAGCGCGCACCGATATCGGCAATCTGATCGGTCAGCTCGTCAGGCAGTTTCTGCATGTATCTGCTGTACTTCGCCAGCAGCACCGACCCTTTCACAGTCTGTCCGACACTGATTCCATCGTCAGCCATTTCCGGTCGACTCGCCATCATTTTCGGGGTGACGGTAAACATTTCCTGGAATATCGGTGCGGGTCCTTTCTCGGTTGCCAGTTTCACACCGGTCGTCCAACCGGTCATCGCCATTTCCTTCGCCACCTGATCGGTGAACACCAGTGATTCCGGGGAACCGTACTTTAGTTTCATCATGGCCAGGGTGGACCCCAGCCCAAGAAAGCCCATGCCGTGGCGGCGCTTTCTGAGTATTTCTTCCACTTGGGACTTCAGCGGCAGACCGTGAACCTCCACAACGTTGTCCAGCATTCGGGTAAAAATGGCAACCACCTCACGGTATCGTTCCCAATCGAAACTGACATCGTCGGTAAACGGATTGCTGACGAACTTGGTCAGGTTGACTGACCCGAGCAGACAGGCGCCATATGGCGGCAGGGGCTGTTCGCCGCAGGGATTGGTGGCCCTGATGTCCTCACAGAACCAGTTATTGTTCATCTCATTGACCCGGTCAATCAGGATGAAGCCGGGTTCGGCATAGTTGTATGTGAGTTCCATGATTGAGTCCCACAGTCGCCGCGCCTCGATTTTTGAGTAGACGCGCAGGGCAACCCTGCCAAATTCATCTATGACATAGGAACTGTTTTCGGCATCAGTTGGCCAGTGATTCCAGATGATCTCATAGTCACCGCTGTCGTGCTCCTGTCGGGTGGCGGGGAATACCAGATTCCACATGTCATCTGCGGCCACAGCCTTGACGAAATCGTCGGTGATCAGGCAGGACAAATTGAATTGGCGAAGACAACCGTCTTTTGTCTTGGCCCTTATGAACTCCATGATGTCGGGGTGCGATACGTCAAATACACCCATCTGCGCGCCGCGGCGCCCGCCAGCCGATGAGACTGTAAAACACATCGCGTCAAAGATGTCCATAAAGGAAAGCGGACCGGAGGTATACGCACCAGCACCGCTGACAAAAGCGCCTTTGGGTCTCAGGGTGGAGAATTCGTAGCCGATCCCGCAACCGGACTTCAGGGTGAGGCCCGCTTCATAGACCGAATGCAGTATGCCTTTCATCGAATCGGTAATCGTATTCGATACTGTACAGTTGATGGTACTGGTGGCTGGTTTGTGTCTCTGTGCCCCAGCATTGGAGACAATGCGTCCTGCTGGTATCGCACCGTTCTGAAGCGCCCAGACGAAATCATCAAACCATCTTTTTCGAACCGGGCGCGCCTCCACTGCAGCCAGTGCCTTTGCGACTCGCACATAGGTATCCTCGATTGTCTGGTCAATAACTTCGCCGGATTTGGCTTTCAGGCGGTATTTCCGATCCCAGGTATCAAGCGAGGCGGCCTGGAAATCGATGGTTTGGGGAGGTTCGGGTATGAGTTGCAGGTTATTTTGCACAACGGCCATATATATTTATTATGTTCCTGTCGCAAATTGGAAAATCTGCGCACTTCAAGATCTCTATTTGGGTGTTATGTTGTTATTATGGACTTCGCTGAGTTGACCGGACTGGCGTTCAGCCGAAGTCTGGAAAAATTATATTTTATCTTTCGGTTGCTGATGCGATTGTTTTTGGATCATTTTGATTGACACTGCCTTTTCCAACCACCATGAATCCGCTATTCGTTCAACCGGTATAATTCTGATAATGTTGCCATATCAAATATATAAGTGAATATTTTTGCGCTCACACAAGCTTCAGGTCGTCAGTCTCCGGTATATGTCGGATACCTTCAGAGGCAGGCCTCGAACATCGCTGACCACGGTGTAGTTGACGTGCCCGTACATGTGTCCAAGGTAGTCATGAGCCTGGGAGTCAATCGTAATGCAAAACGGATGGACTCCGGCATGTCTTGCCTCCATCAGGGCCTGTCGCGTGTCCTCGATTCCGTAATCTCCGCGGTAGCCGTCGTAGTCGTCCGGCTTGCCGTCTGAGATCGTAATCAGCACCCGCGTCCTGGCGTCCACCTCGATCAGCTTCCGGGTCAGGTGGCGGATAATCACGCCCATGCGCGTGTAGTCCTGAGGCCTGATTCCCGCAATCCGTGCCCTGACCTTGCTGTCGTAGGGATCCTCGAACGTCTTGATGCGATAAAGTTCACAACGCTTGCGCGTCATTCCCGAAAACCCATATATCGCGTATCGATCCCCCAGCGTCTGAAGCGCTTCACTCAGCAGAACCAGGCTTTCGCGTTCGGCATCGTTGATCCAGCCTTTGGTCGAACCACTGAGGTCGACCATGAATACCACCGCCAGATTTCGCTCAAGGCGACCTGACTTGACAAACAGTCGATCGGTCAATTCATTGCCTTTGTGAATATCGGGATAATTTTCAACAATGGCATCAATATCGAGATCGTCACCGTTGGACTGCCGACGAAGCATCTTGTTGTCACCCCGCAGGGCTTCAAACGACTTTCGGATCTCTCGCACCAGGTGGGAGTGCTTGGCCAGTATGTCATCGACTGTTTTCTCACTGGCGGGATGCATTTCCAACTCTCTCAATCCGCACCAGTTTTTTCGATAATGCCGGCGTCGATAATCCCATTCGTCATAATAGATCACGTCCTGTGTGCTGTTGTCGATTTCCTCAGCCAGCTCGTCTTCAGCCTGCAAGTCCTTGCGGTACCGGCTGTCGCTCGCGGGCACGAGATACTCCTGTGGGACTTCCCCGAAATCCTGGATGATGCTCTTCGCAGTCTGAGCCATAGCCTCGGGCGGAATGACCGGTTGCCCGTCCAGCGTCAGGGTCATGTCCACCCCGCCTGAGTCGTCTTTTTCGGTCACCAGGGTCACGTTAGCCTGTCCCCGCTGCGGCTCACCATCATCAGGTCGTGCCAGGCTCTCAGCCAGCATCGCCAGATCTGAACGGAACTTCTCCTTCTCCCGGTCAACGCGCTTTCGTGTTGTCAGCCGTACCTTTTCCAGATCGACAATGCCCTGATAGCAGGCAGTTGCGGGTAAATCGATGTTTCGGTGGTAGAGTTCACTGACGACTCGAATCGAGTCCATGACATCTGAGTCCGGTCGGCCGATCGCTGCAAGCAGATCAGATCGCTCTTGCAGTTCAGGGTTGCATTGTGCCGAGGAGCTCAACTCAGACATCTGACGCACCAGGCCTGGCAACTCGGACCGCAGACAGTTCAGCAGCCTCAGGTGCTCGACCGACTCGAATATGCGCAACGCCCGGGCAGGGTCCGGAAACTTCGCGATCGCGGCGCAGATCAGGGGCACACCGGTAGCCGGATCCACCTGAAACGTCCCGTAGCGCGTCTGTGCCAGCAAAAATGCCCCGGTTGCCTTGTATAGCCGAAAATTCAGTTGCTCCGAGTCGAATCGCTTGAATGTGTCGGGCAGATAGAGCGTTTCGGTGTCAGTCCAGGCTTGTGCGTCGCTTTGGATATCCAGGTCACGCCCGCAGACACCCTTTACGTATTTGTTCAGAACTCCAACGACATCCTCAAGGGAAACAGCGTATTTTTTCTGACTCAATCTGTCAGCGAAGGCATCGACCTCTCTCAGTGATGCGCTGCCGGGATACAATCCCTGTCGATCGTAGACATCCATGGCCTCGATGATCCAGTTTGTCACACCGTCCGTATCCATCATGCCGAACGCATCGCTGACATGATCCACAAACTGATAGGCCATCTCAGAGTTGGATTTGGAAATCACACTCGCCCAATGCAGTGCGAACTCCTGTTGCTCCCGGTCAAGGCCGGCGAGTTTTCGGGCAGGTCCGGTGACGGTACGCCGAGATGACAGCACGGCACCCAGCAGTTCGTTCAGCGTCTCCTCGATCTGAATCAATCTCAGAGGCATGTTCATACGAAGCAGGCCGGTGCCCTGCGGGGGTCGGGGACCGGCACGAGAAATCTCAAAACAGTGATGACGCCATTTCTTGTATGGCAGTCAGGATCTCAGGATCATCGGTGAGGGTTTGAGTGATCGAGGCGTTACAGGCATCGAGCGGAGCGATACCGAACACGATCAGTTTTGCGGCATGCACGAGCAGACGTGTACTAGCCCCCTCTTCCAGTCCGCTGCCCTTGAGATTGCGGGTCATGGATCCGAATCGTACCAGCTTGGCAGCGGTGTCCTCATCCACCTTGGCTTCAACCATCAGGATCGACTGCTCCAATGGCGCTTGCGGATAGTCAAACTCCAAGGAAAGGAAACGCTGACGGGTACTTTGCTTGAGGTCTTTAAGAACACTCTGATAACCCGGGTTGTAGGAGATGGTGAGATTGAATGATTCCGGCGCATGCAGCAGCTCACCTGTCTTCTCGACCGGCAGTACGCGCCGGTTGTCAGCCAGTGGATGGATCACGACAGTCGTGTCTTTGCGCGCTTCGACGATTTCATCCAGATAGCAGATGCCGCCGACCCGAACTGCCCGCGCCAGCGGCCCGTCAACCCACTGCGTCTCTCCGCCCACGATCAGATAACGGCCAACCAGATCAGATGCTGTCAGATCATCGTGACACGCAACTGTCACCAGGGGAAGATTCAGCTTCCATGCCATGTATTCCATAAATCGGGTTTTTCCGCAGCCGGTCGGACCTTTCAGGAGCACCGGAATGGCGTTGCGGTGGGCGCTTTCAAACAATTCGATCTCGGACCCCTGAGGCGCATAATAGGGTTCGACCCGAATCGAGTAATCTTCAGTTTCAATCCTATACATCAGCCATTGTGTCCATATAGCGTTTTCGACAATGCCAACTGTCTGGTCCGGTTTGCAGCTTGGCGGCAGATCCGCGAGACCAGCCCACTCGTACAGTGCCGGAGTTGGAACAAGGAAATCTCACAATGACGTGCAGTGACCATCCACAACGACGTCGCAGTTCACTTATCGTCGGCCTATGTTGTTGCTCGCGTTGAACATCAACGCCATATACCGGTCCCGATGATGCAACTTTCACTGCAATCGAAAGATTCATCAACACGAAGCGACCGACTCATGACATTGTCCGTCAATTATGTTCTTTTATGACATGACCTGCAACACCGGCGCGGCCGACCGCAAGCCCATACAATCGGATTCGTCCCGAATCGGTGTGTCTTTCATCGCACCTTGGCGCCGCGATCGTCGGAACCCCGTACGTCGACCGGAACCAAAGTCAGTCAACTGTGTCCTTTTGTCGCGTAAAATCAGGGTTTTCCGAAAAACTCTGGCGATATCCAGGCTCCTTGAATTCACAAATGCTGTCAGATCAAGTCATTTCACTCGATGGATCGCTCAAGGATCGGATCCGGGACAGGCTTTCGGCTTTCAGCACCGAATCGGTTGATGCGCAAGGACTCAAGCGTGCGGCAGTCGCCCTCACGATCGTGAACGTGGAAGCATCCGATGAGGCGGCGTTCTTGCTGACCCGCAGATCGAAACATCTCAACCGTCATGGCGGGCAGTACGCCCTGCCAGGTGGCAGGCTTGATGATGGTGAGTCTGCCATTGAGGCGGCATTGCGCGAGCTGCACGAGGAAATAGGCATCCTGATTTGCGAAACGGACGTGCTCGGCATTCTGGACGACTATCGTACCCGCTCCGGTTTCGTCATCACGCCGGTTGTGGTCTGGGCCGGATCGAATACGACCATTGTTCCTGACCCCGGTGAGGTCGCCAAGGTCTTCAGGATTCCGCTGACTGATTTGCTGTCGCCGCGGATTCCCGTACTGGACAGTTCAGGGGATAAGGGCAGATCGGTCCTGTCGACCCCGATCGCAACTTTGGGCCATCAGGTATTCGCACCGACTGCCGCTTTCATATTCCAGTTCCGGGAAGTTGTCCTGTTTGACCGCCCGACTCGCGTCGGGCAGTTCGATCAGCCGAAATTTGCCTGGAAATAACGACCGCGGCGATTGCGCAGCGGCCGGTCAGGTGCTGTCGGACTGTAGTTTTTCGGTCAGCGCGCGGTTCACTGTGGGATGCACAAACTGTGAGACATCGCCGCCAAGCTGTGCGATTTCCTTGACCAGAGAGGCGGCGACAAATGCGTAGTCTTCGGCAGGTGCGAAGAAAAGCGTCTCGATGTTGCGGTCGAGTTGCCGGTTCATCCACGACAACTGAAACTCGTACTCAAAATCCGACACCGCCCTCAGACCTCGAATCACTATTTTGGAGTTGACCTGCTTGGCAAGGTCGATCAGCAATCCCTTGAATCCGATCACCTCAATTCCACCCACGTGACCGGTCGTCGCTTCAATCAGATTGATTCTTTCCTGCAAGGTAAAGAGGGTTTTCTTGTCCTTGCTGTCCGCAACCGCCACAATCAACTCATCGAACAGACCGACCGCACGTTCCATGAGGTCGATATGCCCTTTGGTTACAGGGTCGAAACTGCCGGGATAAATGGCGCGGGTGACGCGTTGCGAATTACCCATGTCGTTTAATGGATTCGTGATACTCAAACAAAAACACTATCGCGAATTAAACCACACGCGACGATTCAAATCAGATAAAACGTCAAATCAGATAAAACGGAAATTATACAGTTGCTACACCAACCGCTGAATCGGTGCAAAAAATTGAATGAGCGTTTCGCGGGGTGTGTTCAAGCTACGACTTCTCACTATTATTTGGCGCTACAGCGCTTACTGCAAATCCAACCATTTTGTCCATCATTTGAACAATTTCTTCCAAACCAAGCCTTTTCGCAATAACCGCTGATTCCTGTGTCTCGTCACTCTCTATTTTTTTTCGTTTTTCATATTCAGCGAAGATGTCACTATTGGGGATAGTCATGCCTCTGACCTCCGGTTCATCGTTGTTTGCCCAAGCGCCTTGTTCCCGATGAGTGATGGCAACAAGATGCGAACCAGATAAATCAGATAACGCATTAGATGTTAATTCCAGTGTCTGCGTTTCAGATTGATTGGATTCCAACTCAACTGCGCTTCGAAATATGTTTTGTACTGGGTTATCGCCGAATATTTTTGCTTTGCGGTACAAGACAGGGTGAACTGGACTCAAAGTCGTCTATGCTAAGTTTAGGTGTAACGCGTCTGATTTTCAATTCCAAAAGTTCGGATTTTGTCAGTCTGTTATGTGGGATTGAATATCTTTCCAATACTTCTCCGAATTTTAGAAAACTGTACGGCTTATTTTGCTTAAACCCACTGTATTCCCTCAATTTTTAACTGTTCTAATTCGCTGCGTCCTGATGCCGCAGATTTCGGTATCAATGTCGCGGTTGCAGTGGATTCGGATAAGATTCCATGAAACTCAGCATGATTTCAGCAGCAAGCTGACAATAAATTTTTTGGTCACATCGTACCGGCATGGAGTTCCGGTCCGGGTTCAGCCATGAGCAACTGATGCGCCCGGAATCCGGCATCCAGACGACGATACGCGATCCAACCGGGTGGTCTGACGTCCGCAACCGCAGATTTCTCAGTCTCAACATAAATCATGGCATGACTGGCAAGACGGTGTGATGAGACAAGCAACCTGGTCGTCGGCGCTGCCAAACCCTGGCGAAATGGCGGATCGACAAATACCACATCAAACTGTTGGTCGGTCCGCTCGATGAACCTGGCGGCATCACTGCATTTGATATCGAATGAATCGGCGTTCAGGCGGGCGGCCGTCCGTTCCAGTTGGCGAGTGCATCGTCTGCTTGAGTCTACAAAAACCACATGCGCAGCCCCTCTCGACAGAGCCTCGAACCCCAATGCACCGGAGCCGGCGAAAAGATCAAGGCAGCACGCCCCTTCAATGCGCGTCTGCAACCAGTTGAACAGGGTCTCGCGCGCCGAGTCGGTCGTGGGCCTCACATCGGATTTCAGATCGAATCGGATTTCCCGATGTCGCCACTTTCCCCCGATAATCCTGAGTTTACCTTGCAAATTGACTCTACCCGTGGCGGTTATGACGAAGGTGCGGGAATCTGCTGTGTACAAATTGTCCGATTGCCGCATCCGGCACTCGGGCTCAATATTCCCAAAATTCTATAAGTTGCGTCAGACAATAATAATATGGTAAATTGAAAAACATCGAGTTTGAACATTACTGTCAACCAGTGCAGTTGATTAGCATAAATCAAGCATGGGTTGATGCAGCGCGGTCATTTCGTTCGACCGCCAAGCGCACACAGTTTGTTTGATCTAATTTTTAACTTGCCAATTCTGAAGGAAGGATAATAAGGATGAAAAATAATGTTAAACCGGAGTTCAAACCAGGTGAATTGAAATTCACTGAGTTGTCTCCATACGAACAGAGTCTGGTAGAAAAGACCGTTAAAGGCGGATTCACCCGCCGCGATGTTCTGAAACTGATGGCGGTCACGGGTGTTTCCCTTGTGACAGCCCAGAGTCTTCTGTTTACAGGTCAAGAGGCAATGGCATCCATGCCCAAGAAGGGTGGTTCGGTTCGGATGTCCTCCAACCTGCACGGTCCGGACGATCAACTGGATCCTCCACGATTCACGTCAACCATCGATTACACACGTGGCAGGGCAACCTACAACAGTCTGATCCAGCATAACAATGACCTCACCACATCCGGGGAATTGGCTGAAACCATAGAACCGAACGCGGACGCCACCGAGTGGACTCTCAAACTGCGCAAAGGCGTAGAGTTTCATGACGGGTCGCCTTTTACCGCAGACGACGTGATCTACAGCATGAATCGCCACATGGGTGACGAGTCTGTGTCAGTGATCAAGTCCGTCTTGGCATCCATTCAGGAGTGGAAGAAAGTGAATTCGCACGAGGTCAAGTGCGTTCTCAATACGTCGAATTCCGACCTGCCGACACTGCTCGGTCTGTTCCAGACCAAGATTGTCAAGAACGGAACGACCGGCGATGGAATCGGCACCGGACCGTTCGTCATGGATTCATTTGAGCCGGGTGTAAAGTCCGTCCACTCCCGTAACGAGAATTACTGGCGCGAAGGTGCGAACCTTGATGGAGTTGAGATTACTGCCATCACCGATCCGGTAGCACGGGTCAACGCACTGCTGGCAGGTGATGTCCAGCTCATTACATCGGTTGACGCAAAGTCTTTCCGTCAACTTGAGGAAGATGACAGTGTCACACTGCTTTCCACGCCGGCGGCATTGCAACTGGGCATATGTGCCCTCAAAAATGCCGAGCCAGGCTCCAATGACGACTTCGTCAAGGGTTTGCAGTACATCCAGGACCGTGAACGGGTTGTGAAGCGAATCCTGAGAGGCAAGGGCACGGTTGCCAACGACACGCCGATCTCCGCCGCTCACGGACCGGATTTCTGCAGCGAACTGCCGCAGCGGGAATTTGACCCGGACAAGGCGAAGTTCCACTTTGAGAAATCAGGCTACTCTACGGCTGAACTTTACGTTGCGCCGGTTACGCCTGGTATTGAGGAAGCATGCCTGCTGGCACAGGCCAACTGCGCCAAGATCGGCTTTGACCTCAAACTGAAGAAAGTGCCGACTGATGGCTATTGGGGTGCGATTTGGATGCAGGAGCCGCTTAACGTGGTGACCTGGAACATGCGCCCGACCGCCCAGTCTCAAATGGCGATCCAGTTTGGGCCGGGAGCCGCATGGAACGACACTTATTGGAACAACGAACGCATGGGTGAACTCCTGCAGGATGTGTTGTCGGTGACTGACCCAGCCGTACGCCATGAGATGATGTGTGAAATGCAGACGCTGATTCACAATGGCAGCGGAATGATCATCCCGGCGTTTTCCAATATCAATGACGGTATCGCCAATAACGTCATGGGTGTGCCAACCGTTCCGACAGGACAGCTTGGCGGTTGCGAATGGCCGGAATTCATCTGGCTCGCCTAACATAATATCGCAGGCTTTTCATTAAGGCACAAAGGGAGGCCTGCACTGGATTCAGTGCAGGCCTTTTTTATCCTTTGATACTGCGACCTGCAAGAAAAAGAGGAGGGATAGAACTATGATGCTACAAATGGCATTGCGACGTCTGTGGATCGGAGTCGCAACCATGTTTGTGGTCTCGATAATCGTCTTCATTATGACCAGTATTCTGCCGGGCGATGTCGCGCAGATTGTGCTGGGTCAAAGTGCGACGCCCGAGACTCTGGCAGCCCTGCGCGCTGAACTCGGGCTCGATCTGCCCGCTTACATGCGTTACTTTGCGTGGCTGGGCGACATGGCAACTGGCGATCTGGGCACGTCCAAAGCTGGCGGTGCGGCAATTGCCGATCTCATCAGCGGCCGGCTCGGCAATACCATGATGATGGCGGGCCTTGTGGCCGGAATTTCCATCCCGATTTCCATCGTCCTGGGTCTGTGGGCAGCAATGCACCCGGGAACCTGGCTGGACCGGACAGTCACGTTTGGCACTTTGGCCACCATTTCAGTGCCCGAGTTTTTTGTCGCTACATTGATGGTGCTTATCCTTGCGGTCAACCTGCAATGGCTGCCATCAACCGCGTTGTTGCGTGACGATATGACGTTCTTTGAATTGATAGGTGGTCTGGCAATGCCCATCATCACCTTGGTTATCGTTGTATCGGCGCAAATGATACGAATGACAAGAGCGGGAATTCTCAACGTCATGAATTCCCCCTATATTGAAATGGCGATTCTCAAAGGCGTGCCGCGACGGCGGATTATCCTGCGTCATGCATTGTTCAATGCGATCGGACCGATTGTCAACGTAATCGCCCTGAATCTGGCCTATCTGGTCAGCGGCGTGGTGATCGTCGAAACTATTTTTTCCTTTCCGGGTCTTGCCAAGTTGATGATTGACGGCGTCCAAACCCGAGACTTGCCACTGGTTCAGGCTTGCGCCATGATCTTTTGCGGCACTTACGTCGTTCTGATATTGATAGCGGATATCGGATCGATCGTATCCAATCCACGACTCCGACATCCGAAATAAGGAGAGATGGCAATGAATGAACCTGAAAAGCAAAATGTAGAAGTTGGGCAAGAAGTCCTGGACAAGCTCGATAAGTTTGACGAACTGCCCGACGCGCCGCCCAAGCGGAGAATCAAACTATCCTGGACCGGCAAGATCGCGGTTGCGGTTGTCGCCTTCTGGGTGGTGATCGCCGTCATCGGTCCGTTTATCGCTCCATTTCACGAAATGGACATGGATGGCGATGACAGTTTCATGGATGCCCACTCCAATGAGTACGGCACGTTCTACCTTGGTACTGATTACCTCGGGCGTGATACCTTGTCTCGAGTGATCTGGGGTGCACGGATGACGATCGGCATATCGTTGGCGTCCACCTTGCTGGCCTACGCGATCGGTATCACCCTTGGAATTGCAGCAGCAGTCAGAGGAGGCTGGGTGGATATGGTTATCAGCCGTGCCAATGATGCCATTCTGGCACTGCCATCCATTATGCTGGGGCTGATCGCGATTGCAGCGTTTGGCTCCTCAATTCCCATATTGGTCATCATCGCTGGAATCATCTACGCCTCCAGTGTGTTTCGGATCGCCCGGGCGCTGGGACTCGACATCATGGTACAGGACTTCGTTGAGGCGGCCCGAGTGCGAGGTGAGGGGCTTTGGTGGATCGTCAAATCCGAAGTCTTACCGAACGCTGCAATGCCACTGGCGACGGACTTCGGTCTGCGTCTCGTGTTTGTGGTGCTGTTCATATCGAGCCTGAGTTTTCTCGGACTTGGCGTGCAGCCACCTCAGGCGGACTGGGGCAGCATGGTGAGGGACAATCTCGGTGGGTTGACTTACAACTCATGGGCGGCAGTGTGGCCTGCATTTGCCATCGCGTCGTTCACAATCGCGATCAACCTGATCGTGGATGATATTTCCGCCAAGTCCGGCGGCAGTCTGGCCAAGAAAATGGTGTAGTCCCATGAACGAAAAGAAATCTGAAAAATTACTGGAAGTCAAGGATCTTCGAATCAGTGCCTACAATGACGAGAAGAAGGAGATCCAGATCGTCAAGGGCGTCACATTTGACATTTACAAAGGTCAGGTTGTTGCGCTCATCGGCGAATCAGGGTCAGGCAAGACAACGATTTCCCTGGCTTCGCTTTCATATACCAAACCGGGACTGGAGTTCACCGGCGGCGAGGTGCTGTTGAATGGTGAGGATGTGCTCACCGCGTCACCGTTGCGTCAACGCGAGATTCGGGGCGCCCATGTGGCTTACCTGGCGCAGAGTGCGGCGGCGACATTCAACCCGGCCATCACCATCAATGAGCAGGTGACAGAATCCGCTGTTCTTCATGGCATCCAGACCCAGGAACAGGCCAATGCGCGGGCTCTGGAACTGTATCACGCGTTGGAATTGCCGGACCCCGATCGAATCGGGTTCCGTTACCCTCACCAGGTTTCGGGCGGGCAGCTGCAACGGTTGATGGCGGCAATGGCGCTATGCGGAAATCCAGACCTGATGGTGCTTGATGAACCGACTACAGCGTTGGATGTGACAACACAGATCGAAGTTCTGAAAGCCTTCAAAAAGGTGATCCGCGAGGAGAATTCCGCTGCGATCTATGTCACTCACGATCTCGCGGTGGTCGCACAGATCGCAGATCACATCGTGGTTCTGTACGGTGGGGAAATCATGGAGCAGGGCAGTGCGGACAAGATTATCAATAATCCGGGTCACGCCTACACCAGACGCCTGATGGATGCGGTGCGTCCCAAGCCGACTTCCGGAATGGGGAGTACGGTCGCTGAGGAGTACGAGCGTGAAGTTCCAGCCTTGTCGGTTGAGGAGATGACCGCCGGTTACGGTGGCATTGTCGACGGTGAGCCGGCAATAACGATTCTTCGAGATGTGTCGGTTGATGTCAAGAATGCTCATGTGGTCGGCGTAATCGGTGAATCAGGTTGTGGAAAATCCACACTGGCCCGCGTCATGGCAGGAATACTGCCGCAGGCGAGGGGCACGGTAAAGCTTGAAGACGAACAGCTCCAGGGCAATCTGCTCAATCGCAAGCGTGAGGAGTTGCAGAAAATCCAGTTTGTGTTTCAAATGGCGGATACCGCCTTGAATCCCAAGCAGACCATCAGTCAGATCCTGGGACGTCCGCTTGAGTTCTACCACGGAATCAAAGGCAAGGCAAAACATGCCAAGGTGGCGGAAATTCTGCAGATGGTTGAACTGCCGGCGGAGTTCGCCAGCCGTTATCCAATGGAACTGTCAGGGGGTCAGAAACAGCGGGTCAACATGGCGCGGTCTTTGGCGGCCAATCCCGAGGTTCTGCTCTGCGATGAGGTGACATCAGCCTTGGACAGCATTGTCGGGGCGAATGTGATCAAGCTGCTCACCAATTTGAGAGACAAGACAGGTGTTTCGTTTGTATTCATCAGCCATGACCTTTCAACGGTGGCATCTTTTGCTGACGAAATCGTCGTGCTGTATGCCGGCCGGGTGGTGGAACAAGGACCGACTGACGAGGTGCTTGAACCACCGTTCCATCCCTACACGCGGCTGTTGATCAGCTCGGTTCCGGAATTGCGCATCGGCTGGCTGGAAGACACGATGGAAAAACGCGAGATGGCCGTTGGTATTGCCAAGGGAGTGGAAATCACCGCGGTTGGATGTCCGTTCTACAATCGGTGTCCAATGGGCATCGATGGCACTTGTGACCGAGAGGTTCCCCCGGTTCGGGAACTCGAAGACGGGCACGAGATCACCTGCCATCGAACCGTGGAGGAGCTGACAGAATCAGAACATGAGACTCAGCAGATTCTTCGAGGTTACGAGAAACTGGTCGACGAATCCATGAAGGCTCGCGTTTGACGGGGCAGGAAGTCCGCATTGGTGGAAAGCGGCAACCGGCAAGGCGCAGGAGCGCTGCGAAGGTTCCGCACAGCTGCGCACAACGCAGTAGGGGAGTCAGATAACTGACAAAGCATAGGAAACCTGTTGCCGACGGACAGGGAGGCGTTGATCAACGAAGCCCGGCTGATGGGATGGGAGATCAACGCCCGAATCGGCCGCACCGCAAGCTGGTCGGTCAATCAGCTCCAGCTGAGCGGGTCATTGTCCAGACGACGGCTTGGACGAGTCGGAGGGATGCAACTGACACGCCCTTCCCCTCGTCGTGCCTGCTGCGATGTGTTCTCGCCGCAGGCTGTTTTGATGTGATGCATCGCATGCCTCGCCGGATTGGAAATCAGAATCGCAGCGGGACCCGATCACGCAGCCGCCCCAACGTGTGAATCAAGAGCATTGTGAACCTGGATTGAACAGCCAACCGAACATTCTGCTTATCTGTACCGATCAGCAACGATCAGACAGTCTTGGTTGTGCCGGCAACCCGCATGCACAAACCCCGCATATCGACAGCATCGCCAACAGGGGAACCCGCTTTCGGCGACACAACACACCAATGCAAATCTGCTCGCCGAGCCGCGCAACCATGATCACCGGCCTATACCCGCGCCACCACAGGCTGGCTATGAACGGCATGGCCTTGCCCGATGATGTTCGGGTGATCACAGATACGCTGACAGCGGCCGGCTACAGGACTCATGGTGTTGGCAAGCAGCACTTGCAGCCTTTGCTGGCCCCTGAGGAGCTTCATATGCCGGATTCAAGGGCGTTTTGGACCACACCGGAATCGAACGATTGGAACGGCCCGTACTATGGATACCAGACGGTGGATCTTCTGCTAGGCGAATCAGATACCGCGCACCTTGCCGGACACTATGCAACCTGGTTACGCGAAAATCACCCTGAATCGGTGCCGCTGCTCCAGGTTTCCGCTGCATCCGAGCCGCCGCCGGCCGATCTGGATGAGGTCTGGCGCTCCGCGATGCCGGTCGAACATCACTACAATTCCTGGATCACAGACCGGGCGGAGTCATTTCTGGAGCAATCAGCTGCTGAATCAGATCCCTTCTTTCTTTTCGTATCCTATCCAGACCCGCACCATCCATTTGATCCACCAGCCGCTTACGCTGATCGCTATGATCGGACTGTCATGCCGGTGATCCGGCTATCGGACAGGGAGCGTCGGCGCCAGTTGCCCTACTACGACAAGCTTTACCCCAAGGGACAGGGCTTCAGAGAGCTTTACTGGAAGGCACGGACGGACGTGGAGGCCGGCTCAATGATCTCTACGGATACGATCGGGGATTGCTCGATGCAACTTGCCGTTGCCTTTACCCATGCCATGGTCGAAATGATCGATGATCAGGTCGGACGACTGCTACAGACGCTTGATCGCATCGGCATATCGGATTCCACGGTTGTAATTTTCACCTCGGATCACGGTGAGTTGCTGGGAGATCACGGTCTGCTCCACAAGGGTCCGCCGCCCTACCGCCAACTTACTGAGATCTGTCTTTTGATGAAGGGACCTGGAATTCCGTCTCAGACCACAATCGACGCCATGACCAGTCACATCGACCTGGCACCGACAATTCTTGATTTGGCGGGCATAAGCGGACGCTGTCATGACTTCGATGGGGTGAGCATGGCGCCGCTTCTCAACAAGCCCTCACAGTCGTTGCGGGAATACGATTTTGGGGAATATCATCCCTCGTCGCGGCCGGAAGTCTACAACCAGACTGTCCGAACAGAACAATGGCGCCTGACCATCTATCCGAATTCCCCGCAATGGGGAGAACTGTTCCATCTTGCAGAAGATCCGTCAGAACAAATCAACCTGTATGGTGAGCGCGATGCAGTCGCAGTCTCGAGCGAACTGAACGAGATTCTGCGAAATCACTTTCCTCCGTGCCCGGACGTGGATAACAAGTGGATCTGCAAGTGGTAGCCGCGTGAATTGTCCTGATGTTGCGGACCCAAGCCCGGAATCACTGAACGGAAGGTGAACCTGGCAATCTTGGGTTGCCGCGGTGTGCGTACTTGCTGCGCAATGTGAAAGCGGAACGCCGTGACACCTGGTTTTCGACTTCGACAGTATCCACCGCAAAGAATTTATCAGTCAGGTCAACACCGGTTTCCCGAATTTTTGTATATTCTCCACTGTGGATATCCGGATGAAGCGACTGCAACTGAACATGATCAGTCTGCCGCAATGAACGAATAGATCAGCCAGCGGTGTTTTCGGTTCATTTTTTCGTTCGTAACTTCGGGTTTGCAGCAATTGACTCAAGCGTCACGGTCGAAGATGCGTAGAACTCTCCCGATCAATGTGTGACAAGCAAATTCGACGACAGCAGCAAGCCTGCTTGCGATATCCTGACCAATCCTGTCACCGAATTCACTGCAAGATGTGATGGCGCAAGACCCAAAGAAAAAATCCGGTTTCTTTCAGGTACTCAGCAGGACTCGAAAGTCCCTGATCGGCCCGCTTGCATCGTTGTTTTCAAGCTCTCAGCCAGTCAATGAAAATGAACTTGATGATTTGCACGACGCACTGATTCTCAGCGACATCGGATTTGAAGCAAGTGAAAAGATCATTGAATCAGTTCGATTGACCGCCAAGCGGTCCTCAGTTTCGGGAGAGCAGGTTGCCGCACTGATCGGCCGCGAAGTGGAGAGCTTGCTCGGTGCCGCCGAAAAGAACCTGGAAATCCAACTGCATGTGCCACCTGTCGTCATCATGATGGTCGGTGTCAATGGCGTCGGCAAGACAACCACCTGTGCAAAAATCGCCAACTACTACAAGAACAAGGGCCATTCTGTCATGCTGGCAGCATGCGACACTTTCCGGCCGGCTGCAATCGAGCAGTTGCAGAGCTGGGGGGAGCGCCTGCAAGTTCCGGTAATCGCACAGTCTGCCGGTGCTGATCCGGCTGCAGTCGCGCACGACGCGTTGCATGCGGCAGTTGGAAGAAAATGTTCAATTCTGCTGGCCGACACCAGCGGGCGACAGCAGACAAGAGATGATCTGATGCGCCAGCTTGGCAAGATTCGCCGGGTCATCGGAAAAATCGAACCGACCGCACCACACGAGACGCTGATCACGATTGACGCCGGAACCGGTCAGAACGCAATTTCACAGGTGGAGAACTTTCATCAGCACACGCCACTGAGCGGAATATGTGTATCGAAGCTGGATGGCACTGCAAAGGGAGGAATTGTCGTCTCACTGACTCAGAAATTCTCATTGCCCATCCCGTTTATCGGATTGGGCGAGGGAATCGATGACATTGCACCTTTCGATGCCCGGAATTTCGCAAACTCGCTGATTGGCATGGAAGCCGCCCGTTGACGGATGCGAAGGATGGCTCGCAAGCGGACCCGGGACTGCGACCATCTTTTCCGGTCGATCAGTCAGAATTCACACCGGTGGGTTGAACTGTTTCAAAACATCCCCATATTGATGATCACCAAAGAATATCTGAAATGATGTTTTGTTAGCACTCTCTTGTAATGAGTGCCAATTTGTGATAGAATTGGAGCAATTGAAGTCGTGAATCTAGTATCCAATATGCAACAGAATTTCCCGGTATCGACTGGTTTTCAGGGCGGCGATCTATCGTCATACCTGACTTCCGTCAATGCGCAGCCGATCCTGACTGCTGAACAGGAGCGGGAACTGGCCACGCGATATCATGAAGACAGCGATCTTGAGTCAGCACAACAGCTGGTGTTGTCTCATCTGCGATTTGTGGTTCGAATCGCGCGCGGATTCGCGGGTTATGGCATACCTCTCGGCGACCTGATTCAGGAAGGTAACGTCGGTCTGATGAAGGCCGTCAAGCGTTATGAACCCAATCGCAATGTACGACTTGTTTCATTTGCGGTGCATTGGATCAAGGCAGAAATCTACGACTTCATCCTGAAAAACTGGAAAATCGTTCGGATTGCCACAACCAAGGCTCACAGAAAGTTATTCTTCAATTTGCGCAAGCATCGCTCCAGCCTTGAAGCCATGAGCGAAACGGAAATTGAAAAACTGTCGAGCGACCTGGATGTGCCTGTCGAAACTGTTCGGGAAATGGAAGTCCGGATGAACGGAACAGCTGTATCGTTCGACGGCAACCCCGACGATTCAGACAGCGACGAAAGTTTCAGCGCGCCGGCCGCCTACCTGGGTGACATGCGCTATAACCCCGAACACGTCTACGAAAGTGATCTTGAACAGACACAGCGAAGTGAGCAGCTCGAGCAGGCCTTGGAGAAGCTCGATGAGCGAAGCAGAGACATCATCGTCAAGAGATGGCTCGGCGACAGTAAACTGACATTACAGGACCTTGCTTCCATGTACGGGGTGAGTGCCGAACGGATCAGGCAACTCGAAGAAAAGGCAATGCGAGTGATGCGAGAGCATATCAGCAACGCCGAACCGGGCTACTGACAAATTTATTGTCTCTTATTTTTCCACCCGTATCTTGAATGCGATGCGGGTGGATTTTTCGTTGGCAGCGAACCAGCCTTGATGGGGTGTTTGACCGTCTGCTGACATTCGATACGCAACAGCTGCTCGCTCCTGTGCGTCAGAATCTTCTGAACAGAAGCGGGATGCCCTGTTTTCTGCGCTTCGGCGAACCGCGAAACCTGTGAGCCAACGAGGTGTTCGATCGATGGGAGATCAAATTCTCCCGCAATCGCATCCGCCTGTCTCAGGCTGACAACAACAGTTCAATCAGTGCTTTTTGCGCATGCAGCCTGTTTTCCGCTTCCTGCCAGACTGCACTTTGCGGCCCGTCAATCACCTCGTCCTGCACCTCCAGACCCCGATAGGCCGGTAAACAGTGCAGAAAAATGACGTCATCGGCTGCACTGTCCATCAACGATGACGTGACCTGCACTGACTCGAACGCCGCAAGTTTCTCCTTCCGATCGTCTTCCTGCCCCATGCTCAGCCAAGTGTCCGTGACGACCACATCGACGCCCTTCACCGCCTCGATCGGACTTTGACAGATCTGGATGCGGCTGAAGTCGCAATCCTTGATCAGCTCGGGGTCAGGTGCATATTCCTCGGGCGTGAATATGTGCAGTTCGATCTTCAGCAAGGATGCTGCGATCGCCCAAGTGACACACATATTATTCCCGTCGCCGACCCAAGCCACCGAACATCCGTCTATTTCACCCCTGATTTCCTGAATTGTCTGAAGGTCAGCCAATAGTTGGCAGGGGTGGTAGGCATCGCTGAGTCCGTTGATCACAGGTACCGAAGAATTTCTCGCGTAGGATTCGGCGGTATTGTGTGCTCCGGTTCGGGTAACGATCAGACTGACCATGGAAGACAATACGCGGGCCGTATCTGCTACGGACTCCCCGCGATTCAGCTGCGTATCACCCGGTGCCAGAAATATTGAGTTGCCGCCCAGTTGATGGGCAGCAGTTTCGAATGAAATGCGGGTTCTGGTCGAGGACTTTTCGAACACCAGTGCGATGGTTCTGTTGTGCATCAGCTGTGGGCTTGACAGGTGTTGATGCCACATCGACTTGAGTTCGATCGCCCGGTCAATCAGCGAACGAATTTCCGAGGCCTGAAGGTCACTCAGAGTTAAAAAATGCCTGACCATGGCTAGTGATAATCGGCGGAGCCTGGAAAATACAGACCGGCGTTCAAACCGGTCTGTTAGTGGATAAATTTCAAACGCTGACGGATCAGTCCACTCAGAACATCCCGAAATGCGCTACAGAACCGGTTACCATGAAGAATAACATCGGAATGGACAGCATCGTGTTTGTTCGCGAAGCCAGCAATGCAACGCGGGCGGATTTGGCTTTCTCCTCATCAGAGGCCTGAACCATGCCGAGTACTTTTTTCTGATTCGGCCAGATCAGTACCCAGACGTTGAACAGCATGATGGTTCCAAGCCAGGCGCCGATCCCGAGATATGCATGCGGTCCCTGAAGGATAAACGCGTCCATAAAAGTGCCTGATCGCAGCAGATAGTAGGCTCCGGTCAACCAAGTCGCGACCGCGGCCCAGCGAAACCACAGCAATGCCCTGGGCGCGATGTGCTTCGTGATTCCTGGTGCGGTACCGTCCGCCTTGGCAGCCGCCAGCCCGGGCACCTGCACAAAATTAAAATAATAAAGCAATCCCACCCAAGTCACACCAGCGAGAATGTGCAACCATCGGTCAATCAATAAATCCATTTTTTCACCTCAATTTAGATCATGCAGATTCAAGACTTGAACCAATTAAGTCGCACCGGCGGAAAGGAATCCGCTGGCGAACAGATAAAGAATGACAGTCAGCACCAATCCTGAGATGATCGTGCCGGCTATGGAGTCAAGTGGGTTTTTCATTACGTTCTCTCCGAAAGTAAAATCAAGACCGTCTCAGGCCTTCAATTCAATCATACTATGATAATTCACAGCGTCGGACAATTTCAAATTTGGACGATGCCCTGAAATCGCGTTAGAGCATTATTTTCGCATCAACAGCCCGATTCTGGCG